>DALYHR010000331.1:0-2610 GCA_031970775.1 Burkholderiaceae bacterium
GCCCAGCCGGCCCTTGGCCAGCACCTGGCGAATCGCCTCGCAGTGATCGCGCACATAGAGCCAGTCGCGGATGTTGAGCCCGTCGCCGTAGACCGGCAGGGGCTTGCCGGCCAGGGCGTTGACGATCATCAGCGGGATCAGCTTCTCGGGGAAGTGATAGGGCCCGTAGTTGTTGCTGCAGTTGGTCGTCAGCGTCGGCAGGCCGTAGGTGTGGTGGTAGGCCCGCACCAGGTGATCGGAGCCCGCCTTGCTGGCCGAGTAGGGGCTGTTGGGTGCGTAGGGCGTGGTCTCGGAGAAGGCCGGGTCGGTATCCGAGAGCGAGCCGTAGACCTCGTCGGTCGAGACGTGCAGGAAGCGGAAGGCCGATTTCTGCTCGGCCGGCAGGGCGCTCCAGTAGCCGCGCACCGCTTCGAGCAACGTGAAGGTGCCGACCATATTGGTCTGGATGAACTCGCCCGGGCCGTGGATGCTGCGGTCGACGTGGCTTTCGGCGGCGAAATGCAGCACGGCGCGGGGCTGATGCTCGGCCAGCAGTCGGTCGAGCAGTTCACGGTCGCAGATGTCGCCCTGCACGAGCTGGCAGCGGCCGGCGTCGAGATGGGTCTGGATGGTCTGCGGATTGCCGGCGTAGGTGAGTTTGTCCAACACCAGCACCGGCTCTGGCGTGGCCTCGAAGGCCTGTTGCTCGAACCAGTGGTGCACGAAATTGCCGCCGATGAAGCCGGCGGCGCCGGTGATCAGAATCATCTTGAATCAACGTCCACGAAAGAGATTGAGAAAGCGGGTCCAGCCCCAGTGCACGGCCAGGCGCAGCGTCTTGCTGTCGCGCATGCCCAGGTCGAGGCGGCGGCGCACGATTTGCCCGGCGACCGCTGTTCGGCCCTTGCGCAGCAGGTTGCGGGCGAGGTTGCGGGCATCGACGCCGCGCATCATCGCGTCGGGCAGACCGGCGACGAAGGAGCTCAGCGCCTCGTCGGCCATGAAGTCGCCGAAGTTGAAGAAGCCATGAACCCCGAAGGTGGGCTGAGCAGGGCGGCGCGGCTCATAGGAGAAGCGCTCGGCCAGCGCGTAGTCGCCGAAGCGGATGCCGTGGCGCTGCACCAGCAGATCGCGGTTGCGGTGGCAGATCGCCAGATCTTCCGGGTGACTGGGCTGGAAATCCGGGTCGAGCAGGGCATCGAGCAGCTTTTTCGAGCGCAGCGAAAAGCCGCCGTTGCCCACTGCGATGCTGCGTTCGCACCAGATCCAGGGCGCGCCGAGGTAGTCGGTCAACAAAAAGGCCGGGTCCCAAGCTTCGGGGTGGATGACGAAGCCGTCCCACTGCGTGATCAGCACATGGCTGGTCGACACATGGGGGGCCAGACCGCGCAGCATGAAGTCGGAATAGGCCGGCACCGAGTCGATCTGCGCCGGCAGTACCCGAATCCGCGAGTCGCTGACCTCGCTGATTTCACCGATGCGCTGCGGGTCGGTGAACAGGATGGCGTCGCCGAAGTCGATTTGCGCCATCGAGCGCAACATGCCCTCCAGCGCCGCGCCGGGCGTGCGGGTGTCGACCGCGCAGATCGTGACCTGCGGCAGTTGCAAGCGCGCTGCACGCATGGGGGCCTCAGCCATGGCTCAAGGGCGTGGCGGCGCGGGCTTCCTGGCGGGCTTCTTCCAGATCGGCGTCGGCCATCTCCTGCACCAGCTCGTCAAAGGAGGTGCGCGGCTTCCAGCCCAGCTTCTCGTGGGCCTTGGTCGGGTCGCCCAGCAGGGTTTCGACCTCGGTCGGGCGGAAGTAACGCGGGTCGATTCGCAGCACCACATCGCCGACCTGACAGGCCAGCGCCGGGTTGTCGACGCGCTCGACGATGCCGATCTCATCGACGCCTTGCCCCTCGAAGCGCAGGGCAAAGCCCATGCGCAGGGCGGCTTTCTGGACGAACTCGCGCACGCTGTGCTGCTCGCCGGTGGCGATCACAAAGTCTTCGGCTTGTTCCTGCTGGAGCATCAGCCACTGCATTTCGACGTAGTCGCGGGCGTGGCCCCAGTCGCGCAGTGCGTCCATATTGCCCAGGTACAGGCAGGGCTGACGGCCGATGGCGATGCGGGCCAGGGCGCGGGTGATCTTGCGGGTGACGAAGGTCTCGCCGCGCAGCGGGCTTTCGTGGTTGAACAGGATGCCGTTGCAGGCATAGATCCCATAGGCCTCGCGGTAGTTGACCGTGATCCAGTAGGCGTAGAGCTTGGCCACCGCGTAGGGGCTGCGCGGATAAAACGGCGTGCTTTCCTTCTGCGGCACTTCCTGCACCAGCCCGTAGAGCTCGGAGGTCGAGGCTTGGTAGAAGCGGCAGGTCTTTTCCAGCCCGGCAATGCGGATGGCTTCGAGCAGGCGCAGCGCCCCTAGGCCATCGGCGTTGGCGGTGTACTCGGGCTCCTCGAAGCTCACCGCCACATGGCTTTGGGCGGCCAAGTTGTAGATCTCGTCCGGGCGGATCTGCTGCACCAGCCGCACCAGATTGGTCGAATCGGTCAGATCACCGTAGTGCAGCACGAAGCGGCCGTCGCTGACGTGCGGGTCGGCATAGAGCGCGTCGATGCGCTGGGTGTTGAAGATCGAGACGCGGC
>DALYHR010000332.1:0-2600 GCA_031970775.1 Burkholderiaceae bacterium
CGACCAGGTTGATCGTGCCGTGCAGCGCAAAGGCCGGCCAGACCGAGGCGCGGCGCTGCCACAGCGCGGTGTAGAGAACCTGCATCACCGCCAGACCGATCGCAATGCGCGGGGCCAGGGTGCTCAGCGGCTCGGGGGTATAGCGGGTCAGCGCATCCAGATAGGGCAGATGCCAGCCGAACCAGATGAGCGATCCGACCGCCCAGGTCGGCACCGCGCCGCAGCGGGCCTGTAGCGCTGGCAACAGATAGCCGCGCCAGGCCGATTCCTCCAGCAAGGCGAACAGCAAAATCGGCAGACCCAATGCAGCGACGGTCGCGACGGACGCGACAGACGAAGCGGGCGCAGGGGTTCGAGAGAGCGCGCCGCCGAGCAGGCCCAGCCCGATCACCGCCAGCACGGCTGCCGCCGCGATCAGCGAGACCATCCCGGCCAGTCGTAGCGCGGTGCGCTCCAGCCGGAAGGGGCGCAGCGCCCGGGTGTGCGGGTCGAGGCGGCGCAGCAGCGCGGCCAGCAGGGCTGGGCTTAGAAGCCAGATCAGCTGCCCCGGGGTGCCGTCGGCCGGCAACGCAGCGGGAAAGCCGTCGATCACAGCCCGGCCGAACCAGCCGCAGCCCAGGCTGACCAGGGCAAAGAGGATCACGGGCATGGCGGGGTCTCCAGAGAAAAGCGCTGACTCTGACCATAACGCAGCGGCGCAGGCCAGTCGCTGGCGCGCGGCGCGGGCAACGCCAGGGTGCGCAGCGCGTTGATCCAGCCGGCATGGCCGACGATCAGCGGCGGGGCTGCCGGGTCGGCCAGCACCTCGCGCACCCGATGGCGCAGCTGGTCCAGCGACTCGCCACCGCCCGGGTTGTGATGGAGAAAGTTGTCCGCCCAGACGCTGATCTGCGCCGGGTCGATCTCGCTCCAGCGCTGGCCGTCCCAGCAGCCGAAATCGACTTCGATCAGTCGGGGGTCGATACGGTGTTGCCAGCCCCAGCGTTGGAGCCAGCGACCGACGTCGGCGCTGCGCTGCAGGGGCGAGGTCCAAATCACCCGTTCCAGTCTCTCGCGCCGCGCTGCCTGGCGGATGCGGTGCGCCAGCCGTTTGGCCTTGCGGTCATCGACGCTCAGATCGGTGCGGCCGATGCAGCGGCCTTCGGCACCTCGCGGTCGCGGATGGCGCCAGAGGTGGATCGTATTTCGGGTTTCAGCCATGACGCGGGGCAGCCAGCGCCAGCCAGCCCAGCAGGGCGGCGAGTTCGCTCAGCTGCTGCGAAGCGCCCAGCGTGTCGCCGGTGTAGCCGCCCAGTCGCCGGCTGAACCAGTGCAGGCAAAACAGCCCGGCCAACCCCAGGCCGAGCAGCGCGCCGATCAGCGGTGCCGGGGTCTGGCCCATGCGGATCAGCGTTTCGCCGGCGAGCAGCGTCAGCCCCAGCGTCCAGCCCAGCGCGCCGAGCAACTCGGCCGCGCCGACCTGCTGCGCCATCGGCTTGGCCTTGGCATGTTCGACATCGCCGGCATAGGGCAGGGCGCGCAGCAGCAGCACCGGCACGCAGCGCGAAGCGGCGTGAGCCCAGAGCGTGGCCACCACGGCAGCACCCAGCCCTGAGATCAGCAGGGCGTGCAGGGTGACTGCCTTCAGCCCCAGCACGCCGATCAGCCCGAGCGCGCCATAGCTGCCCAGCCGCGAGTCCTTCATGATCGTCAGAGCCCGCTCGCGGCTGACGCTGCCGCCCAGCCCGTCGCAGGTGTCGGCCAGCCCATCCTCATGGAAGCCGCCGGTCAGCCAGATGGTGGCTGCCATCGACAGTCCGACCGCCACGGCTGCCGGCCAAAGCCCCTGGGCGGCCCACAACACCACCGCGCCGAATGCCCCGACGCACAGTCCGACCGCCGGGTAGTGCCGTGCGCTGGCGTGCATGCGCGCCTCGCTCCAGCCCATCCAGTCGGCCAGTCGGCCGGTGACGGGAATGCGGGTGAAGAATTGCAGCGCCAGCAGGAAGAGGCGCAGTTCATGGGTGAGTCGATCGATCATCGGATTCGGGGGAAGGGGCCGGGCTCAGGTCGAGCCAAGGCGATATTGTCGGTACGATCTTCTGATCGTTGACACAGCGCAGGCCTGGCGGGAGGCTTGAATCGAGTTCCCCGGCAGGCGCAGGAGTTCCGAGCGATGGATGCCGCTTCCGCTTCTCCGCACCGACTGGACCGGCTGCCGCCGCCGGTTCGGGACGAGGCTGACCTGATCGCGGCCCTCACGGCCGGTTTGCACGACCGGCTCGATTGGCGCCGGGTGGTGGCACGGGCCACCCCCTGGGTCGAGGCTGCCCGGTCTCATCCGGCGCCGTTCTGGGCGCTGGAGTCGCTGCTGCTGGAGTTTCCGCTGTCCTCGGCTGAAGGGCTGGCGCTGATGCGGCTGGCCGAGGCGCTGCTGCGGGTGCCGGATCTCGATACCGCGGCGGAATTCACCGCCGATCAGCTGGAGCAGGGGCATTTCGCCCGCCATATCTCGCCGCGCACTGAAAGTGGCAAAGGCGGCAAGGTCGGCTGGCTGTCGAGCCGGGCGGTCGATCTGGTGCGCCGGCTGTTGCCCGACGAGTCCAGCGCCGATACCGCCG
>DALYHR010000333.1:0-2571 GCA_031970775.1 Burkholderiaceae bacterium
CCGAATCCCCGCCGACCTGGCGCTTGCGGGCGTTGTAGACGAGGAACTTGGTCACCTCGCCCAGGGCCCGGCCCTCCTTGCGGCTGTAGGCGATCAGCCCGACGCCGCCCAGTCCGCCGTGTTCGCGCGACTGCGCGCCGGCAATGCACTCCTCGATGGCATGGGTCAGGTAAGGGCGGCAGGTACAGATGTCCGAGCCGAACACGTCCGAGCCGTTGCACTCGTCATGCACACGGGCGGTCAGCGTGATGGTGGGGTCCGCGAGGTCCTGGATGCGGCCGAACACGTAGAGCGTCTGGCCCCCGATGGGGGGCAGGAACACCTCGATGTCGCTGCGCGTGACCAGTTCGGGATACATGCCGCCGGTTTCCTCGAACAGGGTGCGGCGAAGGTCGGCCTCGCTGACGTGGAAGCGGGCCGCCACGCCGGGCAGCCACCACACCGGCTCGACGGCAACCTTGGTGACCACCGCCGAGCCGTTGTCCAGCAGGATGCGACCGTCCGGGCGCAGGCGCCCAAAGGCGATGGCCTGGCGGATCTCCGGCAGGTCGATGTGCGCCTGAGTCACCGCGATCGTCGGACGGATGTCATACCCGGCGGCGATCTGTTCTGCGTAGACCTGCGCGACCGACGCGCCCCAGGGGTCGATCGACACGATCTTCTGCGCCTGAGCCCAGGCGGGATGCGGTCCCACCGGTGAGGTTGGCGCGGTGTTGGTCAGGTCCGCGCGATGACCTTTGGTCAGGTTCCCTGCCGCGACAGCGAGCGCTCGGTAGACACCGTAGCTGCCGCTGTGCGTGCCCACGACATTGCGATGGCCGCGATTCGTGGTCGTGCCGATGACCGGACCGCGACGCTGGGGATCGGCCTCGCCCCACTGGATAGTCGGCGTGCCGGTGGCCGTCTGGCCAGGATGGGAGGTCAGGCGGATGTGTGTCGGGGGCGGCACGTCGCTGGGCATGGCGGGCTCCGGCTGGGTATGGTCTTCAGCATATCGCTGAAGGTCGACTCCAACGTGTGCGCAATACCCGTGCCCGGGGGAACCCGTGCCGGGTCGGCGCACTGGCGGTCGCCAGTTTCCAGGGGCGAGATCAATGCGCCGACGATGGGCGTCTCGTGACCTGCGCCCAGATGGGCTCCAGGACGCTCTGCAGACGTTCCCCTGGCCAGCCCGCGAGTCCTGACAGGTCGGCCGGCAGATCGACGAGATGTCCGGTCGACTGGATCTGCTCCACCATGCAACCCAGGACGAGAAGCCGCCGGACCGGAAGGTCCACATGGACCCAGGTCTGCCTTGGCATGGCGCGCGCCTGCACATAGCGCACGACCTGGTTCGAGAGTCCCCATTGGGCACACAGGGCAGATCCGACCGCGTGGTGCCCGACCCCGATCGCCGCGACTTCCGCGGCGGCCAGAGCTTGCGGATCATGTGCGCATGGGTCGTGGAGCGCGGCGTAGCCGGCGTGGAACAGGTCGTTTCGGGTTGCAAATACGGCAGATCCCGACCTGGCGAATAACCCGGCGCTGTGTGCGAGCCATGGGTCCAGGTCCAACAGCGGGGCCGCCTTGCCCATGACCCAGCTCAGTTGCGCAGCCTGGTCCCAGATGAGCTGCAAGAGATCCGTGGGCGGAAACGCCCTGCGAAGAGCCGCCTGCAGGGTGATGGCGGCAACCTGATCGGTCCCCAGGAATCGAAGCGCCTCGCCGATGTGATCGACCCGTCGAAGAAGACCGAACATCGCGGCGTTCACGGTCCGAACCACCTCGGCTGCGAGCCCCATGTCTGACGCAATCACGTCCGCACAAGTCTGAACATGGGTCTCAGGATCCTTCAGCAGGACCTGCAACTGCGACAAGGCTTTGGGACAGACGGGCAAGGCTATCTGCAGGCGGCGGATCTCGTTGAGCGGTGACATGGTGCGCCGATCTTGCCGTTGTCCGCGAGCGCTCAAGCGCGAAGCAGACCGGTCCTGACGCTGGAATTCGCGTCTTCCTATGTCAGACGCCGTGCAGGGCCCTCCCACGGCTCCACCGCCGAATAGCACAGGCCTACCCTCGGCAGAGGTTTTGATTTCCCAAAAGAACAAACCCCCTGCAGTTTTCACTGAGGGGGTTTGAGGGGTAGTAGCCTGACGATGACCTACTTTCACACGCGAGTACGCACTATCATCGGCGCTGAGGCGTTTCACTGTCCTGTTCGGGATGGGAAGGAGTGGGACCACCTCGCTATGGTCGTCAGGCATAACTTGTTGCTGGAGCGTATCGCATCGATGGGATGCGATGGGCTTCAGCCAATTCATAGAGTCGAATCGATATTGATTGCGTACCAGAGAGTACGGTTACGTATTTACTGCTTTGACGATCGAAGCGATCTCAAAGTTATAGGGTCAAGCCTCACGAGCAATTAGTACTGGTTAGCTTAACGCATTACTGCGCTTCCACACCCAGCCTATCAACGTCCTGGTCTTGAACGACTCTTCAGGGGGCTCAAGGCCCCGGCAGATCTCATCTTGGAACGAGTTTCCCGCTTAGATGCTTTCAGCGGTTATCTCTTCCGCACTTAGCTACCCG
>DALYHR010000334.1:0-2568 GCA_031970775.1 Burkholderiaceae bacterium
CCCGATCATGATCACGATCACCAAGCGGCTGGAATTCGATGCCGGTCACCGCATTCCCGATCACTGCAGTCAGTGCCGCAACCTGCACGGCCATCGCTACGTGCTGGAGATCACCCTCGAAGGCGAGCCGGTCAACCGCCCGGGCAGCAGCGATCACGGCATGCTGATGGATTTCAGCGACGTCAAGGCCATTGCCAAGGCCGAGATCGTCGATCGCTGGGACCACGGCTTTCTGGTCTGGGAGGGGGATTCGGTTGTGTTACCGCTGCTCGAACAAATCCCGGGCCACAAGACGGTCCGGATGCCGCGCATCCCTACGGCCGAGAACCTGGCGGCGATCGCCTTCGAGACGCTCGACCCGCTTTACCAGGATCGGTATGGCTCGGGACTGCGGCTGCGCCGTGTCCGCCTCTACGAAACCCCGACCTGCTGGGCTGACGTCGAGCGCTGAGCGGCCACGCCGCTGAGCACCAGCCGACTCAGGTGCTGGTTTTGTGGGGCTGCTTTCGTACCCTTGCCGCCACGCTGCAGGGCCAGCAGAACTTCGGGTCCGACCGGCTGATCGCCCAGCTCGGCAGCAAAACGCTGTTCGATTTCGCACAGCATACGGATCAGCAAGTGCGCGGTGACCTCTGCGTCGGCCAGCGCCCGGTGGGCCGGGCCCTTGGTGGGCAGAGCAAAGTACTCGGTCAGCGTGCCGAGCTTGTGATTGGGGGCTTCCGGGTACAGCCGGCGTGACAGCAGCACCGTGCAGGCGAAACGATCCGGATCATCGGTGGCGTTGATCTCGCAGCCGGCCAGTCGGCGTTCAACGCGCCAGAACACCCGGTCGAACGAGGCGTTGTGGGCCACCATCGTGCAGCCTCGGGCGAACTCGGAGGCCTCTCGCATCACCTGCTCGGCCGGCGGAGCGGTTTCCAGCATCGCGTTGCTGATTCCGGTGAGTTGCTCGATATAGGGCGGGATCCAGGCACCGCTGCGCATCAGACTGCTGTAGCGGTCGACGATGCAGCCATCGCGCACCAGAACGATGCCGATCTCGGTGGCGCGGGCGCCTTGCGACATCGAAGATCCCGTGGTTTCGAAGTCGATCACGGCAAAGGTGGGCGCTGTACAGGATGGCCCGGAAGAGAGGTTCAGAGAATCCATGGGCGGGCATTGTCGGTGCTTGGGACACTGCCTACACTGGCCCTCCCGTCCATCGATGTGAGAGGAGTGCCCGATGAAATTCGAGACCCTGGCCGTGCATGGCGGCTACAGCCCCGATCCGACCACCAAGGCGGTGGCTGTGCCGATCTATCAGACCACCAGCTACGCTTTCGATGACACCCAGCACGGTGCCGACCTGTTCGATCTCAAGGTGCAGGGCAATATCTACACGCGGATCATGAATCCAACGACCGCTGTACTGGAGCAGCGGATCGCCCAGCTCGAAGGCGGGATCGGTGCTCTGGCGGTGGCTTCGGGCATGGCGGCGATCACCTACGCGATCCAGACCATCGCCGAGGCGGGGGACAACATCGTTTCGTCCTCGACGCTCTACGGTGGTACCTACAACCTATTTGCCCACACTCTGCCGCAGTTGGGCATTCAGACCCGATTTGCAGATCCGCGCGATCCGGCCAGTTTCGAGGCGTTGATCGATGAGCGCACCAAGGCCGTGTTCTGTGAGTCGATCGGCAACCCGCTTGGCAACGTCACGAATATCGCTGCATTGGCCGAGATCGCCCACCGCCACGGCGTGCCGCTGATCGTCGACAACACAGTGCCGACTCCCTATCTGTGCCGTCCCTTCGAGCTTGGCGCCGATATCGTCGTGCACGCACTGACCAAGTACCTCGGCGGACACGGCAACTCAATCGGTGGGGCCATCGTCGATTCAGGCAAGTTCCCGTGGGCGCAGCACAAGGCGCGTTTCCGCAGACTCAACGAACCAGATGTGAGCTATCACGGAGTGATCTATACCGAGGCATTGGGTGCAGCAGCCTTCATCGCCCGAGCTCGGGTCGTTCCGTTGCGCAACACAGGGGCTGCCCTGAGCCCGTTCAATGCGTTTTTGATCCTGCAGGGGATTGAAACAGTCGCACTGCGGATGGATCGCATCTGCGATAACACGCTGGCAGTGGCCAGGTTCCTGCAGCAGCATGCCAAGGTCAAATGGGTGAACTACGCAGGGTTGCCTGATCACGCCGATCACGCCCTGGTGCAGCGCACGATGGGCGGACGAGCCTCAGGCATCCTGACTTTTGGTGTGGAAGGGGGCCTCGCTGGCGGGGCACGCTTCCAGGATGCGCTGCAGTTGGTCACCCGGTTGGTGAATATCGGGGACGCCAAATCGCTGGCTTGTCATCCCGCATCGACGACACACCGTCAGCTGTCACCCGAAGAGTTAGCCAAGGCAGGGGTCACGGTAGACACGGTGCGCCTCTCAATTGGCATAGAGCATATCGACGACCTGATCGCCGACTTGGATCAGGCATTAGCTGGGGTGTGAATTTAAGTTGTGGTGCGCATAGGAAAGCGGCTACACTGCGCCCCTCGCGAGTTGAGCCGCTGCGGAAGTGGGGG
>DALYHR010000335.1:0-2560 GCA_031970775.1 Burkholderiaceae bacterium
TGGCCGATGGGCAACGACACGGTGTTCATCCCCGGCCACGGCCCGGAGAGCACCTTCGGCGAGGAGCGGCTCGGAAACCCTTATGTGCGGGGAACCTAAAAGCCCCTCGCCCACGGCTGTGGGAGAGGGGTTGGGGTGAGGGCAGCTCTCAGACCCCCGCAGGCGCCCTGAGGTGCCAGTCGGTGACCTGCTGCAGGGCGTGGCCCGCATGCAGCAGTGCGCCTTCCTGCCAGTAGTTGCCGATCAGCTGCAGGCCCACCGGCAGCCCTTCGGCGCCAAAGCCGGCCGGTACGCTGATGCCGGGCAGCCCGGCCAGCGAGGCGGGCAGGGTGAAGATGTCGGCGAGGTACTCGGCCACCGGGTCTTTCTGGCTGCCGATCGGGCGCGCCACCGTCGGCGAGACTGGACCGGCGATCAGGTCACACTGCTGGAAGGCGGCCTGGAAGTCGTCGGCGATCATGCGGCGCAGCTTTTGCGCCTGCAGGTAGTAGGCGTCGTAGTAGCCGTGGGAGAGCACGTAAGTGCCGATCATGATGCGGCGCTTGACCTCGGGGCCGAAGCCTTCGCTGCGGCTCTTGCGGTACATGTCGTTCAGATCGCTGTACGCTTCAGCGCGGTGGCCGTAGCGCACGCCGTCGAAGCGGCTCAGGTTCGAGCTGGCCTCGGCCGGGGCGATGATGTAGTACACGGGAATCGACAGCTCGGTGCGCGGCAGGCTGACCTCGATCAGCGAAGCACCGAGTTTTTCCAGCTCGGCCAGCGCAGTGCGGGTGGCGGCGAGTACGTCGGCCGCAACACCTTCACCGAAGAATTCCTTGGGCAGACCGATGCGCAGGCCTTGAAGCGGCTGTGCGGCGCTTGCACCTTCGCGTAGCGCGGTGGTGGCGGCGACAAAGTCCGGCACCGGCTGATCGGCACTGGTCGAGTCGCGGGCGTCAAAGCCGCTCATCGCTTGCAGCAGATGGGCACAGTCGAGCGCCGAGCGCGCCATCGGGCCGGCCTGATCGAGGCTGGAGGCGAAGGCGATCATGCCGTAGCGCGAGCAGCGGCCGTAGGTCGGCTTGATGCCGGTGATGCCGTTGAGCGCCGCCGGCTGACGCACCGAGCCGCCGGTGTCGGTGCCGGTGGCTGCCGGCAGCAGCCGGGCGGCGACGGCCACCGCGCTGCCGCCGGAGGAGCCGCCGGCGATGCGTTCGCGATCCCAGGGGTTGCGGGCGATGGCGTAGGCCGAGTTCTCGTTGGCGCCGCCCATGGCGAATTCATCGCAGTTGAGCTTGCCCAATGTGACTGCACCGGCCGACGCGAGCTGGCTGACCACCGTGGCATCGAAGGGGCTGCGATAGCCGTCGAGCATCTTCGACGCAGCGGTGCTGGGGAAGTCGCGGGTGACGAAGATGTCCTTGTGCGCCAGCGGAATGCCCAGCAGCGTGTGGGTCGGGCCGTTGATGCCCCGGGCACGCCAGGCGTCGGCGGCAGCGGCCTGAGCCAGCGCGACATCTTCATCGACCGCCAGGAAGGCGCCGAGATCAGTGTGGGCTGCGATGCGGCCGAGCAGATGGCGGGTCAGCTCGACGCTGGAGACTTGCCGTTGATCGAGCAGACGAGCCAGCTCGACCACGCCGAGCTGATGGAGTTCGGAGGAGTTCATGCCGGGCAGGGGTTATTCGATGACGCGGGGGACCAGGAACAGGCCGGCTTCGACGGCCGGAGCGCTGCGCTGATTGGCTTCGCGCTGGTCGAGTTCGGTGACGGCATCGTTGCGCAGACGCAGTGCGACCTCCTGGATCGTCGACAGCGGGGTGTAGAGCGGCTCGATGCCGCGGGTATCGACGCTGCGCATCTGTTCGACGATGCCGAAGAAGTCGTTGAGCTGACTGAGCAGCGCGCCTTGTTCGCCGTTGCTCAGTTCGAGCCGGGCCAGCTGGGCGATGCGCTGCACATCCTCGGAGGTAAGAGACATGGTGAGCTGTGGTCCTGATGTCGGTATCGGGGCTGGGAAACCGCGGCTCGCGCGGTATTTGTTACGCCCATAAGGTATTATCGCGCGCTCATTCAAGAGTCCGGACAGGGGAGCGTCAGCCATGGCGGCTTGACGATGTCGTCAGGACACATCACCCTGAGTCCGCGCCGGAGTATGGCCGCTTTGTCGGCTGTGCTTCTATCGATCGAAGTCCGATCAGTCCAACCAGTCCACACAGATGCTGTACGGTTCGCTGCGCCGCTATTTCTCCACCGATCTCGCGATCGATCTGGGCACCGCCAACACGCTGATCTACGTTCGTGGCGTCGGCATCGTTCTGAACGAACCTTCGGTGGTCTCGATCCGCCATGAAGGCGGTCCGAACGGCAAGAAGACGATCCAGGCCGTCGGCACTGAGGCCAAGGCCATGCTCGGCAAGGTGCCGGGCAATATCGAGGCGATTCGCCCGATGAAGGACGGCGTGATCGCCGACTTCACCGTCACCGAGCAGATGCTCAAGCAGTTCATCAAGATGGTGCATCCGCGCTCGCTGTTCCGGCCGAGCCCGCGCATCATCATCTGCGTGCCCTGCGGTTCGAC
>DALYHR010000336.1:0-2556 GCA_031970775.1 Burkholderiaceae bacterium
GAAGACTGTCGGCCTCGTCGCGCAGGCGGGTTTCGGTCAGCTGGTAGCCCAGCGCACCCATGCGCCGGCTGAAGGCACTGCGGTTGCCACGGTCCGGATCGACGATCAGCACCTCGCTGCTCGCCGTGGCGTGGCGTTCGATGAAGGCCGGCAATTCACCGGTCTGATCGCGCTCGTACAGCACATCGCTGCCGATGATCAGCTCAAAGCGACCCTGCACCCGCAGCGCCCGGCCCGACACCCCGGAGCAGCCTGAAACCGCCTCCGAGCGCGCTTCGGCCGCTTCATCCGGCCCCCACTGACCGTGGCGGTAATGCAGCCCGCTCAGGCCGTTGAGCCGCTGGTTTTCGGCCAGGAAGGACTCGGTCAGCGGATGACAGTCGCTGGCAGTCACCGACGCCCCGCGACGGTGAGCCACCAGACTGGCCAGCGCCAGACCGCAGCCGAGTTCGAGGATGTGCTCCTCGGCGCGCACCGGACGGCGGGCCATCACCTCGGCCAGCTGATAACCGGAGGGCCAGAGCAGACCGAACAGCGGCCATTGCGCCGAGGAGATGCCAAGCGCTTCGGCCAGACCGAGGGGGTCGGCGTACTGATCCCGGTCGAGCAGGGAGCGGATCTGCAGAGCGTCCACGCCGCCGACGGCGACGTGTTCGTGCTTGACTTGATAGCCCGGCATGGGGGCCTTTCGCGAGGAGCGGTGAATCGGCGCAGTGCAGCACGGCGGGACTCTTGCACCCTCACGCTCGGCAGAACGAATGCCGGGCAGTGTAATCGGGGCGGGGTTGGCGCCTGAACGCTCAGCCCTCCCGCACCTCGCCCAGCGGCAGATCGGTTGCCTGCAGGCGATGCCAGTACGGCAACGCCTCGGGTAGGATCCAGTTCACGCCGTGGCGGGCCAGGTCGAGCTGCTCACGCAGCCAGGCGTCCTCAGTGTCGACCTGTAGGGCGACCAAGGCTGCCTGCGCAGCACGCAGCCAGGCCCAGGCCAGCAGCACATGGCCGAGCGCACGCAAAAAATCGTCGGCCACACACAGCGGCCATGAGGCATCGGCAACGGCCCGGGCCGGCAGATCGCGGGCGACCTCCTCTAGCCGGTCGCATTGCTGCGTCAGGGCGGCGGCAAAGTCCGCCATGCCCTCGACCGACGCGGCGGAAGCGATATCGGCCCGCAGCGAAACCAGCAGGGCTGAGAGCTGCACGCCGCGGTCGCCGAGCACCTTGCGCTGAATCAGGTCGATGCCCTGAATCTCGTTGGTGCCCTCATAGACCATCGCGATGCGCGAATCGCGCACGCTTTGCTCGATGCCGTAGTCGTGCACATAGCCATGGCCGCCCCAGACCTGCTGCGCCGCCGCCGCGCCCAGAAAGCCCTGCTCGGTCAGCATCGCCTTGAGCACCGGGGTCAGCAGTGCGGCCTGCGCGTCGCTAGCCTGACGGGTGGCGGCCTCGGGGTGATGGTGGGCTTCGTCGATCAGTACCCCTGCCCGGGTGGTGAGGATGCGCATCGCCTGCACGCGAGCGTCGAGCCCGAGCAGCACGCGGCGCATCGCCGGATGCCAGGCGATCGGGTCGGCCGCGCCACGCTCGGTGGCGACCGCTCCCTGTGGCGGCGTCGGTGCGCGCATCTGCCGGCGCTCCAGCGCGTAGCGGCGGGCGTTCTGACTGGCGATCTCCAGATGACCCAGCCCCTGGGTGGCGACCAGCATGCGTGCCGCGTTCATCATCAGGAACATCGCCGCCAGACCGCGGTGTGGCTGGCCGATCAGCCAGCCGGTGGCCTGCTCGAAGCGCATCGCGCAGGTGGCACTGCCCTTGATGCCCATCTTCTTTTCGATGCCGTCGCAAAAGACGCCGTTGCGCTGGCCGTCGGGCAGGATCTTCGGCACCAGCGCCAGCGACAGACCCTTGCTGCCGGCCGGAGCGTCCGGCAGGCGGCATAGCACCAGATGGACGATGTTGTCGGTCAGATCGTGTTCGCCGCCCGAGATGAAGATCTTCTGGCCGGTGACGCGCAGGCTGCCGTCGTCCTGCGGCACCGCGCGGGTGCGCAGCAGGCCCAGATCGCTGCCAGCGTGCGGTTCGGTCATCGCCATCGAGGCCATCCACTCGCCGCTGACGATCTGGCGCAGATAGCGCTCGCGCAGCTCCGGGCTGCCGTGGGCGCGCAGGCATTCATAGGCGCCGTGCGACAGCCCCGGATACATCATCCAGGCGTGACACGAGGCATTCAGCATCTCGTACAGCGCCAGATTCAGCCCCATCGGCAGGCCCTGTCCGCCCCAGTCGGGGTCGCAGGCCAGCGCCGGCCAGCCGCCTTCGACATAGGCCTGATAAGCCTCGCGATAGCCGCGCGGGGTGCGCACTTCGCCGTCCTGCCAGCGGCAGCCTTCCAGATCGCCGGGCGAATTGATCGGCGCCAGCACCTCGGCGGCGAAGCGGCCGGCCTGCTCCAGCAGCTGCATCGCCAGCTCGCCGTCCACCTCGGCCAGCGCCGGGCAGGCGGCCCAGCTCGCCGGCGCATTCAGTACGTCCTGCAAGACGAAGCGCATCGAG
>DALYHR010000337.1:0-2490 GCA_031970775.1 Burkholderiaceae bacterium
ACTGCCTGACAAGGGCGCCCGGTCGCAAGGCCGGGCGCCCTTTTTTCTGCGACGATCACGCCCCATGAACGCCTCGACCTCCCCCGCTACCCTGACCCTGACCCGCCCCGACGACTGGCATCTGCATGTGCGCGACGGCGCCGCGATGGCCGCCGTGGTGCCGCACACCGCCCGCCAGTTCGGCCGCGCCATCATCATGCCGAACCTGCGCCCGCCGGTGACTACCGCTGCACAGGCCATCGCCTACCGCGAGCGCATCGCGGCCGCCGTGCCGGCCGGTTGCGACTTCACGCCGCTGATGACGCTGTACCTGACCGACAACACGCCGGCCGAGGAAATCCAGCGTGCCAAGGACGCCGGCGTGGTCGCCCTCAAGCTTTACCCGGCCGGGGCCACCACCAACAGCGATGCCGGCGTCACCGACATCCGCAAGACCTACGCCACGCTCGAAGCCATGCAGCGCGCCGGCCTGCCGCTGCTGGTGCACGGCGAAGTCACCGACCCGGCCGTGGACGTGTTCGACCGCGAAGCCGTCTTCATCGATCAGGTGATGACGCCGCTGCGCCGCGATTTCCCCGGACTGAAGGTTGTCTTCGAGCACATCACCACCCGGGAAGCGGCCGAGTACGTGGCGCAAGCCGATGCGCTCACCGCCGCGACCATCACCGTGCACCACCTGCTCTACAACCGCAACGCCATCTTCACCGGCGGCCTGCGCCCGCATTACTACTGCCTGCCGGTCCTGAAGCGCGAAGTGCATCGCGAGGCGCTGGTGAAGGCGGCCACATCGGGCAGCCCGAAATTCTTCCTCGGCACCGACAGCGCGCCGCACCCGGCCCATCTGAAGGAGCACGCCGCTGCCTGCGCCGGCTGCTACACCGCCTTGAGCGCGATCGAGCTGTACGCGCAGGCCTTCGAGAACGCCGGTGCGCTCGACCGCCTCGAAGGTTTCGCCAGCCAGCATGGCCCGGATTTCTACGGCCTGTCACGAAACGCCGGCACCATCACCCTGAAGCGCGAGCCGTGGCAGTTGCCCGAGACCCTGGCCTTCGGTGATGCCAGCCTGAAGCCGCTGTGCGCCGGTGAGACGCTGAACTGGCGTCTGGCCTGAGCGATCCCGTTTCCGCCTGAACCGCCACCGCGCGTGGCCAGGAGAAGTTGCGATGTCCACGTTGATCACGACCCAGAGCTTTACCGAGGCCGATGCGGCGCTGGCCCATGCGCAGGCGATCTACGACAGCGGCATCGCGCATCTGCGCCAGAGCCTGCAGGAGTTCGTCGCTGGCCGCGAATGCCCACAGCGGGTGCGCGCCTGCTATCCCTTCGTGCGGGTACGCACCCGCACGGTGGCGCGGCCTGATTCGCGGCTGTCCTTCGGCTTTGTCGCCGGTCCGGGTGACTACGAGACGACGCTGACGCGCCCCGATCTCTACGCCGACTACTACCGCGAGCAGTTCCGCCTGCTGCTGGCCAATCACGGGGTGGCGCTGGAGGTCGGGCTGTCGAGTCAGCCGATTCCGATTCATTTTTCCTTTGCCGAGCACGATCACATCGAGGGCTCGATGACGCCGGAGCGCCGCATGCAGATGCGCGATCTGTTCGATCTGCCCGATCTCGCGGCGATGGACGACGGCATTGCCAACGGCACGCACGAGCCGCCGGCCGGTGCGCCGCAGCCGCTGGCGCTGTTTACGGCGCCGCGGGTCGATTACTCGCTGCATCGCCTGCGCCACTACACCGGCACGGCGCCCGAGCATTTCCAGAACTTCGTCCTGTTCACCAACTACCAGTTCTACATCGATCAGTTCGTCAAGCTCGGCCACGAAATGATGGCGCGCGAGGGCGGCGCGGATGAGACCGCCGAGGGCTACACCGCCTTCGTCGAGCCGGGCAACGTCGTGACGCGCCGCCAGGGCTTGCCGGCAGAAAGCGCCGATGCGCTGGGTGCCGCACCGCCGCGGCTGCCGCAGATGCCGGCCTATCACCTGGTGCGGCCCGACCGCTCCGGCATCACGATGGTCAACATCGGCGTCGGGCCGGCCAACGCCAAGACCATCACCGACCACATCGCCGTGCTGCGGCCGCATGCCTGGCTGATGCTGGGCCACTGCGCGGGGCTGCGCAACACGCAGCAGCTCGGCGACTACGTGCTGGCGCACGGCTATGTGCGTGAGGACCACGTGCTCGACGAGGATCTGCCGCTGTGGGTGCCGATTCCGCCGCTGGCCGAAGTGCAGCTGGCGCTCGAAGCCGCGGTGGCCGAAGTCACGCAGCTCTCAGGCTATGAGCTGAAAAAGATCATGCGCACCGGCACGGTGGCTTCCACCGACAACCGCAACTGGGAGCTGCTGCCCGACCGCATCCCCGAGCGCCGCTTCAGCCAGAGCCGCGCCGTCGCACTCGATATGGAATCGGCCACCATCGCCGCCAACGGTTTCCGCTTCCGCGTGCCCTACGGCACCTTGCTGTGCGTCAGCGACAAGCCGCTGC
>DALYHR010000338.1:0-2490 GCA_031970775.1 Burkholderiaceae bacterium
CCGGTGGCGCGGATGATCCAGACCTATCCGATCAAGAGCCGCAACATCATTGCGCACATCCGCAAGGCGACTCAGGGGCGCGTGGCGCTGGAGAACACCCATCCGTTCCAGCGTGAGCTGTGGGGCCGCTACTGGCTGTTCGCCCACAACGGCAATCTGGTCGATTTCCACCCGAAGCTGCATGCCTCGTTTCGCCCGGTCGGTGACACCGACAGCGAACGGGCCTTTTGCTGGCTGATGCAGGAGCTGGCCAAGAACCACGCCAGCATGCCGACCATCGAGGCGCTGACACAGACCCTGGCCGAACTGGTGCCGCAGATTGCTCGGCACGGATCGTTCAACTTCCTGCTCAGCCAGGGCGACGCCCTGTGGGCCCATTGCGCTACCCGGCTGCACTACGTGCTGCGCCAGCATCCCTTCGACACGGCGGAGCTGCAGGACGAGGATCTGCGCATCGATTTCGCCGCTCACACCACGGACCGCGACCGCGTGGCGGTGGTGGTGACCGAGCCGCTGACCCGCAATGAGGTCTGGACCCCCCTGCAGCCCGGCGAGCTGGCGGTGTTCCATGAAGGGCGGCGATGCGCCTGAATTTCTGGACGGCCCCCTCGGGACCGTCGATATCGTCGGCCGACGAGCGGCGCGTTCTTGAGCAGCTGATCGAGCGGCATTACCGCGATTCCAGCGTCGTTCTGATTTCAGGCATGGCCCTGGCTGCCGTGCTGGCCTGGACGCTGGTCGAGCACTCGCACAGCCCGGTTGTCTGGGGGTGGCTGGTTTGGGTCGAAGTCGCCATGACGATCCGGCTGGGGTTGACGCAGTACTACCTGCACAGCCGTGCCCGGCACGACACCCTGCTGTGGCGACGGCTGGCTCTGCTGGGCACCGTGTTGTCCGGCAGTGGCTGGGGTGCGGTGGCACTGGTATACGCGCAGCTGACCGACCCGTTGGCGCAGTTGGTGGTGGCCTTCACCCTGTTGGGCGTGTGCGCAGGCAGTGCGGTGCTGATTGGCAGCGTGGCCGGCACCGTGCAGGTCTTTGGCGTGCTGGCGCTGACGCCGACCGTCACGCTCATCCTTCTGCAGGCCCTCAGCCAGGGCGGCACCCTGTACGGCTATCTGGCGATCTCGACAGGCTATTTCCTGTACGTGGTGATGTTTCGAGGGCCGCGTCGCATTCATCGCATCCTGCATGACGTCATCGGCAGCGGCCTGGTGCGTGAGAGTCTGCTGACCCGGCTCGAAGATGCCGAAGTGATGGCGGGCGTCGGGCACTTCATCTGGGATCACGGACAGGGCCGCGCCAGTCTCTCGACCGAAGGCCGGCAGCTGTTGGGACTGGATGCACAGGCCGAGATCGGCGAGCACACGCTGGCCGAGCGTCTGGGCGAGCACGATCGCGAGCGCATCGAGCAGATCAGCGCCGAAGCCATTCGACTGCAGCAGCCGCAGGTGCATTTCGAGACGATGGTGCTCAATCCGCAGGGCAATCTGGAGATCCGCGCGATCCGCCGTTTCGACTACGACGAGCGGGGGCAGGTCACGCGCACCATGACCACGCTGCTCGACATCACGGACCTGAAGAAGACGCAGCGCGAGCTGCAGTCGCTGGCCTATCGCGATCAGCTCACCGGCCTGGTCAACCGCACGCTGTTCCTGGAGCGTATTCGCCGTTACGCCGCGATGGCCTCCCGTCAGCCGGGCCGGATGGCGCTGCTGATGATGGATCTGGATCACTTCAAGGCAGTCAACGACACGCTGGGTCACGAGGCGGGCGATCAGCTGTTGGTTGAGGCCGGTCGGCGCATCCTCGACAGTGTCGGGGCCGTCGATACGGTGGCTCGATTGGGCGGGGACGAGTTCGCGGTGATCCTCACCGACCTGTCGGGCGAGCAGGCCCGTGAGGAGGCCGGACAGACCGCCGGCCGGATCATCGCGGCCCTGAGTCGCCCCTTCTCGATCGGTCGGCGCGAGGTGTTCGTCTCGGCCAGCGTCGGCATCACGCTCTGCCCGACCGATAGCCCGGACCCGGAAACCCTGATGCGTTATGCCGACGTGGCGCTCTACGACGCCAAGGCGCGGGGTCGCAGTCGCTATCAGTTCTATTCGACCAATCTGACCCTGGAGGCTCACGAGCGGCTGTCGCTCGAGGGCGACCTGCGCCACGCACTCGACCGCTGTGAGCTGGAGCTGTACTACCAGCCCAAGGTGACGCTGCGGGGCCGCCAGCTGGTCGGGGCCGAGGCACTGTTGCGCTGGCGCCATCCGCGCCGCGGGCTGGTGATGCCAACCCGCTTCATCAGCCTGGCCGAGGACACCGGGCTGATTGTGCCGATTGGCGACTGGGTGCTGCGGACCGCCATGGCCGCCACGGTTGAGTGGAATGCCCATCGTCCCCCCGGCCAGCCGCCCTTCCGTGTGGCGATCAATCTGTCCTCGCGGCAGTTCATGGAGAACGGGCTGATCGATCGCATCGAAGCGCTGCTGAAAC
>DALYHR010000339.1:0-2488 GCA_031970775.1 Burkholderiaceae bacterium
AAAATGTTGCACGGTCGCTGACCCGCTTTGCCGAGGATGCCGGCATCACGGTTCGGGGCATCGTGCCGGTCTCTGCGCTGCGCGGCGACAACGTCGCCACGCCGTCAGCGAACTGGGACTGGTACACCGGCCCGACGCTGCTGCAGATCCTTGAATCCCTGCCCGTAACCGATGAGGCCCACGAGGGTTCGCTGCTACTGCCGGTGCAGTACGTGGCGCGCGATGACGGCGAAGCCAGCACCGGCGTGGGCCATCAGCATCGCGTGATCTGGGGTCGTATCGCTCACGGCGCGGTCCGCGCCGGTGACACGGTGCAGATCTTCCCGAGCGGTCAGACCGCCGTGGTGGCTGCGGTGCGTCATGCCGGCAACGACGTCGACGGCTGTGAAGCCGGGCAGTCTGCAGGCATCGTGCTGGACCGTCAGGTCGATGTCTCACGCGGAGACTGGCTCTATACCCGGGGCTCCTCGCAGCCGCGCCAGGAGTTCTCGGCCACCCTGGCCTGGCTGGACACCGAACCCGCCGTGGTCGGTCGCAAGTATTGGGTTCGGCATGGTCACCGCTGGGTCCAGGCCCGCATCACCGAGATTGGTCACAAACTCGACATTCACACCCTGGACGAAGTCGATGCCCACGAGTTGTCGGTCAACGAAATCGGTCAGGTCACGATTCAAGTCCAGCAGCCGCTTCCGGTCGAAGCCTACACAGCCAATCGCGTAGGTGGCGCCTTGATCGTGGTCGACCCAGCCACCAACCGCACCAGTGGCGCCCTGATGGTTCAGGAGTTGCCTGCAGCAGCTTGACCCGCGTCAAAGCAGAGTTCACCCGGAACGCCGGTCCGGACTCGTAGAATCCGCACCTGCCCCGCTTTCACGGATGCCCCCTCTGGTATCAAATCCAGAGCTGAGGGCATCTGCTCTTTATCCGTTCCATTCACTTTCTTTAGAGATCTCGCCCATGACACACGTTGTGACCGAAGCCTGCATCCGCTGCAAGTACACCGATTGCGTGGATGTCTGCCCGGTGGACTGCTTCCGTGAAGGTCCGAACTTCCTGGCCATTGATCCGGACGAGTGCATTGATTGCGCCGTCTGCATCCCCGAGTGCCCGGTTAACGCCATCCTTCCGGAGGAAGACCTCGCCAAGGATCAGCAGCTCTATATCCAGCTCAATGCCGATCTGGCCAAGCAATGGCCGTCCATCACCAAGCGCAAGGCTTCTTTGCCCGACGCGGAAGAGTGGAAGGACGTCAAGGGCAAGCTGGATCAACTGGCTCGCTGAACCTGGCTCTGACTCACCTGTCATCGATGGTGCCGGCTGCCGACAGCGCGGTCGAGGTGGATGTTGCCGTCATCGGCGCAGGCCCGGCCGGTCTCTTCGCCGCCTTTCAGCTTGGCCTGCTCGGGCTGAGTTGCCGGATCATCGACGCCCTGGACCGGGCTGGCGGGCAATGTGTCGAGCTTTATGGCGACAAGGCGATCTACGACATCCCGGGCCTGCCCGAGGTCAGTGGTGCAGCCTTGGCGAGCCGATTGCTCGAACAACTCGCCCCCTTCGAGCCTGGCTTTCACTTCGGTCAGACCGTTACCTCGTTGACCCCCCCTAGCCCAGCCGGGGATCGATTCGCGCTCGGCACTTCCGCCGGGCTCAAGCTGCGACCCCGAGCCGTCATCATCGCCGCGGGTGTTGGGGCCTTCGAGCCACGCCCCCTACAGGCGGATGGCGCCGAATCACTGCAGGCTCCAGAACTTCTTTTTGACCCCGACCATCCTGCGCTAACGGATCCCACCCGTTCGATCCTGATCGTCGGAGGGGGCGAGGAAGCTGCTTGGGCCGCCCAGGATCTGTCGCGGCGCCGCGCCGGCCAGGGCACACCGATTCGCCTGCTGCATCGACGTAGTGTTCTCTCGGCCCCACCCGAGAGTCTGGCCAACCTGAAGGTCCTGCAAGATGCCGGAGCGTTGAGCGTGATCGTCGGGATGCTCCAGTCGGTCAAGCTCCGTCAAGGTGGCGGGGTCACGGCCCGAATCGACCAACTCGATGAGGCCGGAACCTTCCAGGACCTGGCAATCGACCACCTTCTGGTCTGTCTGGGACGCTCTCCGCGTCTCGGCCCGGTTCGGGACTGGGGTCTGGAGTTAATCCGCAAGCAAATACCCGTCGAGCCCAGCACCCTGTCGACCTCACAGCCCGGCCTGTACGCCATTGGCGATATCGTCAGCTATCCGGGCAAGAAAAAGCTGATCGTCTGTGCTTTTCATGAGGCAACTCTGGCCGCCTACGCAGTCGCCACCCGGCTCGACCCCACCAGTCAGGAACCGCCGTTGCTCTACACGAGCAGCAGTTCAGCGCTTCAATCGCGCCTTCATCGCAGCCCGAATGAAAAAAGTTCGTCAAACGCTTGACGAATCAAAAAAGGCCCGCCTATAATTTAATTCTCAACTGATCCCCGATAGCTCAGTCGGTAGAGCGACGGACTGTTAATCCG
>DALYHR010000340.1:0-2469 GCA_031970775.1 Burkholderiaceae bacterium
GTTTTGTTATTTCCGCTCACCATAACTCAGAATAACCCCAGTAACCCGCAGCTTTGACCACGGGCAGTGGGGTCTTGTAGACGGGTGAGGGGGTGTTATCAGGCTCGAGCGAGTCTCTCTGCGATCTCACGTACCAATCTCGGCCCACGGTAGATCAGGCCAGTGTAGACCTGTACGAGATTCGCCCCGGCACGGCGCTTGATCAAAGCATCTTCAGCGGACAGAATCCCTCCAACGCCAATGATGGGATAGTCTGGGCCCAATTGACTACGCAGTTTGCGGATGACCCAATTGCTGCGCTCAAAAACGGGTTTTCCTGAAAGTCCACCTGTCTCTTCGGCATGGGGCAAGCCACGGATCGCGTCGCGGGCAATTGTTGTATTCGTGGCGATGACACCATCCATGCCATGCCTCAACAAAGTGGCGCTGATTAATTCAACCTGGCGATCGTCCAGATCAGGGGCGATCTTCACAAAAATCGGCACGAGCCGCCCATATTGTTGGGCTAGTTGTTCTCGTCGTTGGGACAATGCCCCTAGCAATTGGTCAAGGGCCTCGTCGCTCTGCAGTTGTCGGAGTTGGCTGGTGTTAGGGCTTGATATATTGATTGTGACGTAGTCTGCATGAGGGTAAACACCCGCAAGACCTAACAGATAATCATCTGTGGCATTTTCGATCGGGGTGCTCGCATTCTTGCCGATATTTAGTCCGAGGATGCCGCCTCGTTGCCGGAATGTTTTCGACTTCCGGATGTTGTCGAGGAAACTGTCCAGACCTTCGTTATTGAAGCCCAAGCGATTGATCAGAGCCTGGGCCGAGACCAGTCGGAACATCCGAGGTTTCGGATTGCCAGGCTGTGATTTTGGAGTGACAGTACCTACCTCGATAAATCCAAACCCCATGGCACCGAGTCCATCGATGGCGCGTCCATTTTTGTCGAGGCCTGCGGCCAAGCCGATTGAATTCGGAAATGTTAGGCCTGCCAGTCGAACGGGGGCTTGAATCAGGGGCTGGGACCACAGGCATTGCAGCGGACCGTTCTGGAAGCGTTCCAGAGAATCCAGCGTCAACTCGTGGGCGTGTTCGGGATCAAGGCCGAACAGAAAAGGGCGTGTCAGTGCGTAGGGGATCAGACTCATAATGTCACATTGTCCCCGAATCAAAGAGATAGGCAATGACACAAGACGAACTCAAGGCGCTGGTTGCGCAGGCAGCGCTCGAATATATCGGTGAAGGTCAGGTGATCGGAGTAGGAACTGGCTCCACGGTCAATCTGTTTATCGACGCCTTAGCCACGGTCAAGGGGCGAATCCGGGGCGCAGTCTCCAGTTCGATTCGCAGCACCGAACGCATGCAGGCGCATGGCATTCAGGTGTTTGATGCCAATGAGGTTGACTCTCTTGCTGTCTACATCGATGGGGCTGACGAGATCGACGGACATGGCTGCATGATCAAAGGCGGAGGGGCAGCACTGACCCGCGAGAAGATCGTGGCGGACATGGCGACTCGATTCGTATGCATCGCCGATGAGTCCAAGAAGGTCGAGGTACTCGGTCGCTTCCCGCTGCCGGTCGAGGTCATTTCGATGGCCCGCGAGCAAATTTCCCGTCGACTGGCGGCGTTGGGGGGGGAAGCTCGCTGGCGTCAGGGCGTTGTCACGGATAACGGCAACCTGATCCTCGATGTGCACGGCCTGAAGATCAGCGACCCGATTGGGATGGAGGCCGAGATCAATCAGTGGCCGGGCGTGGTCACATGCGGCATCTTTGCGCGTCACAAGGCCAATGTCTGCCTGCTGGGGACTTCGACGGGCGTCAAAACGCTGACGTACTGAATCGGTTCAAAAAAAGGGGCTGCCTCTTCAAGGAGCAGCCCCGACAACGACTTCCGAGAGAGTCGATTCGATGGATGGTGTGCGTAGTCAGTACTCGAAGCTGTAGCCCACCGTCAACATGGAGGCTTTCAGATCGGGAACGATCTGCGTTGTGCTCAGCCAGCCCGGCGCATTGGTCGGTTGGCTGTGGACCTGCGAGTAATTCTCGAAGCGCAGACTGAGTTCCTCGCCTCGGCCGAGTGCTGCAGCAATCTTGACGCCGACAGTGCGCCCAGTGAACTCACCCAGTCGAGAATCCGCCGATGCATAGCCCATCGCGGCCTGGTGACTTGTGCTGCTGTAGTCAGCGCCTTCCAGGAGCCACGGCCTGTAGAAGTCAGCAGCAGATTGTTGATAGCGCCGCCAGTGGGGCTCGATGTAAATCGAGTCCCCGATTTCGAAGCGGTACTTCAGGTCCCAGGTGCCCGATGTGATGCCCCAGTTATCGCGGTACCAGCGATAGGACACATCAATAACGTCTTGCTCAAAGGGGTGAATCTTGTGTTGCCAGTACAGGCCGGTACGCGTGCGCGTGTCCGGGCGGCCTTCTGCGATGTAGGAGTCCGCCGAGGGAACTCCGGATGTCGTGACGATCG
>DALYHR010000341.1:0-2469 GCA_031970775.1 Burkholderiaceae bacterium
ATCACCGTATAGGGCGCTTCGGCATGTTCATCGCCCCCACCGCCCAGGCCGTGTGAGCCGACAAAGCGCTGCCCGAGTCGCAGCCCGGTGGCTGCCGCCACATCGGCACCGAGCACCGCTTCAAGCGGCGCAGCCCACAGCCGCCCTTGCGCCGACTTGAGGCCGTAGTGATCGAGATAGGCCGGCTCGGTGCCGACGATGCGAAAGCCCGCCAGGCTGTCGCCCAGTGAGAGCGGAATCACCGACTCGACCAGCGGATGGGCCCGCAACTGCGTCACCGCCGCCAGCGGGATATTGCCGGTCGGCACGTCGAGGTGATAGACCCCGGCCAGGATCAATTGCAGCGGGCTGCCCTTGGCGCCGACTACCAGATCAATGCCCTGCACATCGCGCTGCAACGCCTGCTCGACCTGTGAGTCGATCAGGATCACCAGACTCAGCGCCGTCACGCCCAGCGCCAGCAACACCCAGTTCAGCACCGTGGCCAGCGGCCGCGACCACAGCTGCGCCCAGGCCAGGGTGAGCAGATTGAGACGAATCGGGAGGGTCTTCACAGCCGGACTCCCAGCACGGTGCGGTCCGACTGATCGGCGAAGTACTCGGCGATGCGGCGGTCATGGGTGGCGATCAGCAGCGTCGCCCCCACTGACCCGGCCCCCTGATCGAGCGCGGCCAGCGCCTGCGCTGCCGCCTCATCGTCGAGGCTGGCGGTTGGCTCATCAGCCAACAGCAGCTTGGGCTGCGTCACCAGCGCACGGGCCAGCGCCACCCGCTGCGCCTGCCCGCCGCTGAGTTGATGCGGCCGGCGGCCGGCCAGATCGGCGACCCCGAGCCGTTGCAGTGTTGACTCGACCTGCTGCGCGGCGGTGGCCGCCAGCTGCCCGGTCGCCCACAGCGCCAAGGCGACGTTGTGACGTACATCCAGCGCCTGCGACAGGTGCAGCCGCTGCGGCAGAAAACCGATGGTGCGACCGCGCCAAGCATCGCGCCCGGCAGGCGACAGGGTAGAGGGTTCGGTGCCATCGACCCGGAGTTGCCCCTGCTGCGCCGTCAGCAGGCCAGCCAGCAGCGCCAGCAGGGTCGATTTGCCGCTGCCCGAGGCACCGCGCAGCAGCAGCACGCTGCCCGCAGGCACAGACAGATCGGGGAAGCTCAGGGCCGAGCCCGCCCCCGGCCAGCGATAGAGGAGCCCCTGACTCTCGATGGCCAACGCGCTCATGCCAGCCAGTTCGCCCAGTCAGCGCGGAAGTGTTCAAGCTTGGGGGCGATCACCACCACGCAGTAGCCCTGCGACGGATGGCGCTCGAAATAGCGCTGATGAAAGGCCTCGGCCGGGCTGTAATTCGACAGGGGCGCCACCTCGGTAACGATGGGGGCAGCGAAGTTCGCCGCCTGCTGCGCCAGCGTCCATTCGATCACGGCGCGCTGCGACTGCTCGTGCCAGTAGATGCCGGAGCGGTACTGCGAGCCCACATCATTACCCTGCCGGTCGGGCGTGGTGGGGTCATGGATCGCAAAAAAGATGCGCAGCAGGGTACCGAGTTCGACCTGCGCGGGGTCAAAGCGAATCTGCACCACCTCGGCATGACCGCTGGTACCGCTGCAGACGATGTCGTAATCGGGGTCGGCCGCCCAGCCGTTGCTGTAGCCACACTCCACGTCGAGTACCCCGCGCACCTGCCGATACACCGCTTCGAGGCACCAGAAGCAGCCTCCGGCCAGGGTGATCTGCCCTGCGGGCGCCAGGGCTTGCGCGTCTTCAGGTGTTGCAGTCGTGTTCATCTCGGAAGCTCCAGATCCAGACAGGGGCATGGCACAACGCCAGATGCCGATTATTGCCATGCACAGCGTGGACGCCCTCCGGCAGAATCGGCGACCTTTTCAGCTTCCAGCCTACCCGGGCCCTATCGCGACCCGGTCGGACCATGCCCGAGCTTGCCCTTCTCAAGCCCTATCTGAGTGCCCTGATCCTGCCACCGGTCCCGCCGATCGGGCTGACGCTGATCGGGCTATGGCTGCTAGGCCGCAGCAAGTCGCCCCAAAGGCGCCGCGCCGGCTGGGCGACGGGCATCACCGGGGTGATCCTGCTGTGGCTTTTTAGCGGCCTGGCGCCGGCTGTGCTGATCCAGGACCACATCCTGCGTCCCCCTCAGGCGTTGCCGCTGGAGCGACTGGCCGAGTTGAAGGCTCGTCATGACACTGCCCATCCGGTCGCGATCGTGGTGCTGGGCGGCGGGCGTGATGCCTTCGCCTCGGACTATCACTGCCCGAACCTGAGCGAGACCTCAATGACCCGGCTGCGCTACGGCGCCTGGCTGGCGCGGCGCAGCGGGCTGCCGCTGGCCTACAGCGGCGGGGTGGGCTGGGCGCAGAGTCAGGACACCGACAAGGCCACCGATGCCAGCGAGGCGGCTATTGCCGGCCGCATCCTGCGTGAGGAATTCGGTCTGTCGTTGCGTTGGACCGAAT
>DALYHR010000342.1:0-2414 GCA_031970775.1 Burkholderiaceae bacterium
GGCCGAGCGCACGCGCCCGAGCATGCGCAGATCGTCGGCCAGCGTCCAGTGCGCCAGCACCGCGGCCTCGCCACTGGCCTCCAGCCCGTCGAGCATGCGCAGCGCCCGCCCCACTTGGCCCGACAGCACTGCTTCGCCCAAGCGAAAGACGTCGTAGCGCGCTACATCGAGCACCACCGGGTCGATCTGCTCCAGCGTCAGCTCCCCGGTCGGGTAAAGCAGCCCGAGCTTCTGAATTTCCTGATGCGCCGCAAGCAGATTGCCCTCGACCCGGTCGGCCAGCAGCGCCAGCGCCTGCTGACCGGCCTCGCCGCCCTCGACCCGCTGGTTCTGGGCGGAAAGCCGCTGCGCGATCCAGGCCGGCAGCTGTCGTCGCTCGATCGGATCGATGCGCACCGACAACCCGGCGCCATCCAGCGCGGTAAACCAGGCCGAGCCCAGCTGCGTCTTGTCGAGCCGCGGCAGGGTCACCAGCGTCAGCAAATCTTCGTTGCCGGCGCGGGTGTAGCGCTGCAATGCTTCGGAACCTTCCTTGCCCGGCTTGCCGCCGGGAATGCGGATTTCGACCAGCTGTCGAGCGGCGAACAGGCTCATCTCGGCAGCCGCCGCGGTCAGACGACTCCAGTCGAAATAGCCCCCGCTGACCGTGTGAACCTGCCGCTCGTCAAAACCCCCGCGCCGCGCCCAGACCCGCACCAGATCCGCGGCTTCCTGCACCAACAGCGGCTCGTCGCCGTACAGGGTGACCAAGGCCGGGCGCTGACGCTCCAGCGCGGCGGCAAGCTGCTCCAGACGGATCTGCATGACGCGACTGTGCTCAGTTACGCACCGGTGGCAGGGCGGCCAGACGGCGCATCACCTGCCGGGCGATGTCCTGCTGCAAGGTGCCCAGAATCAGCGTCTTTTCCGACTCCTTGGCCAGCGAGGCGGTTTCGCTAAAGCTCATGTCGCGGCTCAGGCTCAGTTCGGTCTCGGGGATCAGCTCCTGCCCGGCGCGCGAGCGCACCTTGAAGCGCAGCCGTGCACGCACCGTCAGTTCGCGCACCTGGCCGGCTGTCGTCGTGGCCACCACCACCTGATCCTGCGCATCGGCCAGGGCGATCAACGTCACCTCGGCCTCGGTGGCCGACTCACTCAGCGTCAGCCCTGGGCTTTGGCGCATCTGGCGCCGCAGCTCGTCGGCCATCGGCGACAGCGGCGAAAAGCCCGACAGATGAAGACTGCCGAAGGGCAGTTGCGGTGTGCGGCGCAGCGCAAAACCGCAGCCAGACAGCACCGCCCCGACGGCCACGAGACCGCCGAGCCGGATCAGACTTCGCCGCCGCATCGTCTTCATCTAACCCTCATCAGACCACCACGTTCACCAGGCGACCCGGCACGACGATGATCTTCTTCGGCGCACGGCCTTCGGCGAACTTGGCGACTTCAGGGCTGGCGGCGGCCACGGCCTCGATGCCGGCCTTGTCGGCGCCGGCCGGCACCTTGATGGCGCCGCGCGTCTTGCCGTTGACCTGCAGCACCAGCTCGATCTCGTCCTGCACCAGCGCGGCTTCCTCGACCGCCGGCCACGGCGCGTCGAGCAGATCGCCCAGAGCGGCGGCGTAGCCCAGCTCGGCCCAGAGCGTCCAGCTGATGTGCGGGCAGGCCGGGTAGAGCGCGCGCAGCAGCACCGAGTAGCCCTCGCGCAGCACCGCAGCCGACGCCTCGCTGCCGTCCGGCTTGAAGCCTTCGAGCGCGTTGAGCAGCTTCATGCCACCCGAAACGACGGTGTTGTACTGCATGCGCTCATAGTCGTGGCTGACCTGGCGCAGCACCAGATGGACCTCGCGGCGCAGTGCCTTGGCGTCCGCCGACAACTGGGCCGCCAGATCGCCCGTGACGGCGCCCGGCGCGCTCTTCAGCAGCGCCTCGTGCTTGGCGGCGAAGCCCCAGATGCGCTTGATGAAGCGGTGCGCGCCTTCGACAGCCGACTCGTTCCATTCGAGCGTCTGCTCCGGCGGCGCCGCGAACATCACGAAGAGGCGCGCGGTGTCGGCGCCATAGCGGTTGATCAGGTCCTGCGGGTCGACGCCGTTGTTCTTCGACTTGGACATCGTGCCGACGCCCTGGTAGTCGATCGCGGTGCCGGCCGGCAGATCGCCCTTGGCCTCCTTCAGCTTGGCGCCGACCACCTTGCCGCCGGCGTCGAGCACGTTCTCGACCTCGTGCGGCCAGTAGTACTCGATGCCGCCCTTCTCAGTCCGGCGCGAGTAGATGTGGTTCAGCACCATGCCCTGGGTCAGCAGCTTGGTGAAGGGCTCGTTGACCTTGACCAGGCCGAGGTCGCGCATCACCTTGGTCCAGAAGCGCGCGTAGAGCAGGTGCAGGATCGCGTGCTCGATGCCGCCGATGTACTGGTCCATCGGCATCCAGTA
>DALYHR010000343.1:0-2412 GCA_031970775.1 Burkholderiaceae bacterium
GCTTCTCGGTGGCGCGGTGCAGCAGGCCGATGTGCGGATCGGCACGCTGCACGACCTCGCCATCGAGCTCGAGCACCAGGCGCAGCACGCCGTGCGCGGCCGGGTGCTGAGGGCCGAAGTTCAGGGTGTAGTTCTTGATCTCGGCCATGATTACTTCAGGCCTCCGTAGTTGTCTTCACGGATGATGCGCGGCGTGATCTCGCGCGGCTCGATGCTCACCGGCTGGTAGACCACGCGCCGCAGCTCCGCGTCGTAGCGCATCTCCACATGGCCGCTGACCGGGAAGTCCTTGCGGAAGGGGTGGCCGATGAAGCCGTAGTCGGTGAGGATGCGGCGCAGGTCGTCGTGACCTTCGAACACGATGCCGTACAGGTCGAAGGCCTCCCGCTCGTACCAGTTGGCGGCCCGCCAGATGTCGGTCACGGAATCGACCAGCGGGAACTCGTCGTCAGCGGCAAAGACCTTCAGGCGCACGCGCTGGTTCAGGCTGACGGACAGCAGATGCGACACCACGCAGAAGCGCTGCCCTTCCCAGGCACCGTCGCCGTACGCGGAGTAGTCGACACCGCACAGGTCGACCAGGGTTTCGAACTTGCAGCCCGGCGCGTCGCGCAGGATAAGTGCCGCGGCGTGGTAATCCTGGGGGGCGACCTCGACGGTCACCTCACCCAGTCGCAGGTCGACACGTCGTGCCTTGCCGCCCAAAGCGGCGGTCACGGTGTCCTTCAGGGCTTCGGGGGAAACGGCAATGGCAGTCATCAGTTTTTCCTCAGACGCGCGCGATGGTCTGTGTGCGGCGGATCTTCTGCTGCAGCTGGATGATCCCGTAGATCAGCGCTTCGGCCGTCGGCGGGCAGCCCGGCACGTAGACGTCGACCGGCACGATGCGGTCGCAGCCGCGCACGACGGAATAGCTGTAGTGGTAGTAGCCGCCGCCGTTGGCACAGGATCCCATGGAGATCACGTAGCGCGGCTCGCTCATTTGGTCGTAGACCTTGCGCAGCGCCGGCGCCATCTTGTTGCACAGCGTGCCAGCCACGATCATGAGGTCCGACTGGCGCGGGCTGGCGCGGAACACCTCGGCGCCGAAGCGGGCCAGGTCGTAGCGCGCCGTGGCCGCATGCATCATCTCCACCGCGCAGCAGGCCAGACCGAAGGTCATGGGCCACAGGGAACCGGTCTTGGCCCAGTTCACCACCGTGTCATAGCTGGTGGTGATGAAGCCTTCTTTCATCACGCCTTCAATCATGGCATCGCTCCTCGCGAAATTCGCTTATTCCCAGTCCAGGGCGCCCTTTTTCCACTCGTAGACGAAGCCCACGACCAGAATGGCGATGAACACCATGGCCGCCCAGAAGCCCACCGCCCCCACCTCCTTGAGCGCCACGGCCCAGGGGAAGAGGAAGGCGATCTCGAGATCGAACAGGATGAACAGGATGGCCACGAGGTAATAGCGCACGTCGAACTTCATGCGCGCGTCTTCGAATGCCTCGAAGCCACACTCGTAAGGGGAATTTTTGGCGGGATCCGGACGGTTCGGGCCGAGGATGTAACCGATAACCTGGGGGAGTATTCCGACGGCGATGCCGACCAAGATGAAGAGAAGGACGGGGAGGTACTGATCGAGGCTCATCTTGAATGCTGATCACCGTTGGACTGCCCGGCCTGTGACCGGGCAGTCGTTTATGTCTGGTGCCGTCGGCGAGACTCGAACTCGCACAGCTTTCGCCACTACCCCCTCAAGATAGCGTGTCTACCAATTTCACCACGACGGCTTTGTCTCTCGCGCCCCGGGCACTAGAGGATGGCGCACCCGGAACAATCAGGAATTTTACTCTGAAAACCCATCTGCTCCGGCTGCGAGAGATTCAGAAAAAATTGATCAAGGCTAAGAAAAGCTGAATCACTTGGTGGGGATCTGCGCGGCACCACCGGCAGCCGGCGCGGCAGGCGGCACGGTGCTCGCAGCGCCCGGCGCAGCGGGAACCTGCGAGGTCGTGTCGGGCGCCGCAGGCACGGCCGCCGCCGGGGCTTCCAGCACGCTGCCGGAGCTGGCCGGGCGCGCATTGCTGGCGTAGGCCAGCAGCAGGGTACAGACAAAGAAGACGGCAGCCAGCACCGCGGTGGTGCGCGACAGGAAATTGGCGCCGCCGCTGGCACCGAACAGGCTGCCCGAGGCGCCGCTGCCGAAGGCCGCGCCCATGTCGGCGCCCTTGCCGTGCTGGATCAGGATCAGCACGATCATGGCCAGGGCCGACAGCAACTGGACGGTCAGGATGATGGAATTGAAAAGACTCATGATTGCTCCTAGATTCGTAGCAAGCAGATCCGCACTCAGGCGGCTGCCGAAATGATGGTCAGAAAATCGGGGGCCTTGAGCGAGGCGCCGCCGATCAGGCCGCCGTCGATGTC
>DALYHR010000344.1:0-2404 GCA_031970775.1 Burkholderiaceae bacterium
ACGTTTATGCGCCCCTTCGCGGCAAGGCCATCGCCGGAGCCCGAGGCAGCACCGGGGCCCGGATCTTCTCGACCTGCATGGAGCCCGCACTGGTGTCGATCGCCGGCATCTATCGCACCACAGAAACCCCCCTGCCCACGGAGGTTTTGTCGCGCCCGGCCCAGATTTGGCTGGACGGAGAGCGATTGATGATGGAAGCTCTAAAGCTTTGAGATTCCGTAAATATTTATTACAAAAATTCGAAGAATCGATAAAGAATCTCGGGAAACACGTAAAGGACGCGAATCGATGGCGAAGATCATCGTGGTGACTTCCGGCAAGGGTGGCGTGGGCAAGACGACCACCAGTGCAAGTTTCGCCACCGGACTGGCTTTGAGAGGCCACAAGACAGCAGTGATCGACTTCGATGTCGGTCTGCGTAATCTCGACCTGATCATGGGCTGCGAACGCCGCGTGGTCTATGACCTGATCAACGTCATTCAAGGCGAGGTCAACCTCAATCAGGCGTTGATCAAGGACAAGCAGTGCGACAAGCTCTACGTGCTTGCTGCGTCTCAGACCCGTGACAAGGACGCGCTCAATCGCGAAGGCGTGGGCCGCATCCTGCAGGAACTCGCCGAGATGGACTTCGAGTACATCGTCTGCGATTCACCGGCGGGGATCGAAACCGGCGCACTGATGGCGATGCATTTCGCCGACGAGGCCCTGGTGGTGACTAACCCTGAGGTGTCTTCGGTGCGCGACTCCGACCGCATCCTGGGCATGCTCAGCTCCAAGACGCTGCGCGCGATCGAAGGACGCGAGCCGGTCAAGGAGCATCTGCTGATCACCCGCTACGACCCGGCCCGGGTCGAAGAAGGGCAGATGCTGTCGCTGGCCGATGTGCATGAGATTTTGCGCATCCCGCTGATCGGCGTCATTCCGGAATCGGAATCGGTGTTGCAGGCCTCGAATCAGGGCGTGCCGGTGATTCACATGAACGACACCGATATCGCCGAGGCCTACAAGGATCTGGTGGCACGCTTTGTCGGTGAGGACCGGCCGATGCGCTTCATCGAAGCCGCCAAGCCCAGCCTGCTCAAGCGTCTTTTCAGCCGGAGATAGGTCATGGGTCTGCTGTCCTTCATGCTCGGTGACAAGGAAAAGACCACGGCCCATGTCGCCAAGGAACGTCTGCAAATCATCCTGGCGCACGAGCGCCCCGATCGGGGTCGCGCTGCCCCGGATTACCTGCCGGCGCTGCAACGCGAACTGCTGGCGGTGATCTCCAAGTACGTCACCATCAATCCCGACGACATCAAGGTCCACCGCGAGCGTCAGGACAACCTGGAAGTGCTTGAGGTCAAGATCGAACTGCCCGATGCCCTGCGCTGACCGATCAGCCACCGCGGCCTGCGCCGTTCTGCTCGGGTTGAGCCTGATTCCAATCGCCTTGAGCGGCTGTGGGGCGCTGATCAGCGGCCAAGCCACTGCGCCGCCGCCCACCGACGACATGGCGGTGCTGTCCAGCCGCAGCGGCTGTCTGGCCTGCCATGCCCTGACCCCCGGCCAAGCCGGCCCGAATGGCCTGGCGCCGGTCGGCCCCTCGTGGCCCGACATCGCGCAACGCTACCGTGCGCAGTCCCGTAGCGATTCGGAACGCAGCGCACTGGTCACGCGACTGACCCAGGCAGTTCGCGAGGGAACCAACCCTTATGCCAGCCGCTGGAAGGGTCAAATCTCCGGCCTGGCGATGCCGCCGAATGCGATCGCGATCAACGAGGATGACACCCGCCGGCTGATCGAATGGATTCTGCGTCTGCCCTGAACGCTGGCGGCGCTCAGTCGTTCAGGCTGCGAGCGACACGAAAACCGATGTCCTCGCCCTCATCCCTGGCCCAGCCTCGATAGGCCGGACGCAGTTGCTCCGGCGTTGAACGCTTCGAGCCGCCTCGGGCCAAGCGCTGTGTGTGCTGGGAGCAGTTCTCCATCCACTCCGACCCATCGGCTGGCGCCCCGACATAACTGTCATGCAGACAGTCCTGAACCCATTGCCAAACCCGGCCTTGCAAGTCCTGCAGCCCGAGCGGACGCACGCCTGAAACCCGGGCCACATATTCCCATTCGGCCTCGGTGGGCAGCCGGTAGTCCTGTCCGGTGACTTCGGACAGCCAGCGGGTGTAGGACACCGCCTCGGTCTGATGAATGCCGGTGACCGGAGCGTCGCCCGGGGCCGGACGAACCGGACGCCCCAGCTCAGGGTCGGCATCGAGGTCCCGACAAGCGCCCTGGCGGGCACAGACACGCCATTGATCGTGGGTGATGACATCGCGCCCCAACGCAAAGGGACGTGCCAGATGGACCGGATGCTGCGGGCCCTCGCTGGGCTCTCGCCCCGGCTCGCCGGGGGGGCTGCCCATCACAA
>DALYHR010000345.1:0-2384 GCA_031970775.1 Burkholderiaceae bacterium
AGTTGTCGGAGTTGACCGGGATGTTGGTGTGCACATTGCCGTCGCCGGCATGCATATGCAGCGCCACCCAGACGCGGCCGCGCAGCACTTCCTTGTGGATGCGCTTGCACTCGGCGATCAGCGGCGCAAACGCGGCCCCGGCAAAGAGCTGCTGCTGGAAGGGCTTGAGGATCTGGGTCTTCCACGAGGCGCGCAGGGAGGTGTCCTGCAGCTGATCGAAGAAGCTGCGGCCTTCAGGCTGCGGCACGTCGAGCCCGGCCATCCAGCCTTGCCACAGCGCACGCACCTCGCGGATCAGCGCCAGCGCCTGCTGCGCGCGGTCTTCAAGCAGTTCGGCGCTGGGGATCTCGCTGGCATCGTCGGTCTTGCCCAGCGGCAGATTGCCGGCTTCAAAGAAAGCTTCCAGCCGGTCGGCCAGCGCGATCTTGTTGCGCAGGCTCAACTCGATGTTGATGCGCTCGATGCCGAGCGTGTACTCGCCCATGCGCTCCAGCGGAATCACCACGTCTTCATTCACCTTGAAGGCGTTGGTGTGCTTCGAGATCGCCGCCGTGCGCTTGCGATCGAGCCAGAACTTCTTGCGCGCATCGGCGCTGACGGCGACAAAGCCTTCGCCCGAGCGGCCGTTGGCCAGCCGGATCACCTCGGAGGTCGCGCGGGCCACAGCATCCTCGTCGTCACCGACGATATCGCCCACCAGCACCATCTTCGGGAAGCCGCCGCGCTTGCTCTTGGTGGCGTAGCCCACCGCCTTCAAGTAGCGGTCGTCGAGATGCTCCAGCCCGGCCAGGATCGCCCCGCCCGGTTTTTTCATCTCGGCAAACATGAAATCCTTGATCTCGACGATCGAGGGCACGCACTCCTTCGGGTTGCCGAAGAACTCCAGGCAGACCGTGCGCGTATGCGCCGGCATACGGTGCACCACCCAGCGCGCGCTGGTGATCAGGCCGTCACAGCCCTCCTTCTGCACCCCGGGCAGGCCGGCGAGAAATTTGTCGGTGACGTCCTTGCCCAGCCCTTCCTTGCGGAAGATCGCCCCGGGAATGTCGAGCCGCTCGGTGCGCTCCAGCACCCGGCCGGTGGCATCGAAGTAGCGCAGCTCGAAGCTGGCGGTGCGCACGTCGTGGATCTTGCCGAGGTTGTGGTTGAGGCGGATCACCTCCAGCCACTTCGCCTCGGGCGTGACCATGCGCCAGGAAGCCAGGTTGTCGAGTGCCGTCCCCCACAGCACCGCCTTCTTGCCGCCGGCATTCATGGCGATGTTGCCGCCGATGCACGAGGCCTCGGCCGAGGTCGGATCGACTGCGAACACATAGCCCGAGCGCTCGGCCGCATCCGAGACACGCTGCGTGACCACGCCGGCGCCGGTCCAGATAGTGGGCACCTTGCGGTCGAGGCCGGGCAGATCGACCAGTTCGACTTCGGTCATCTGTTCGAGCTTTTCGGTGTTGATCACCGCGCTCTTCCAGGTCAGCGGCACCGCGCCGCCGGTGTAGCCGGTGCCACCCCCGCGCGGAATGATCGTCAGCCCCAGCTCGACGCAGCCCGCCACCATCGCGGCCATCTCGGCTTCGGTGTCGGGCGTGAGCACCACAAAGGGGTACTCGACGCGCCAGTCGGTGGCGTCGGTGACGTGGGCCACACGGCTGAGCCCATCGAACTTGATGTTGTCCTTGGCCGTCACGCGGCCCAGCACCTTGCGGGCGCGCTGGCGCAGGTCGTAGACCGAGCGGAAGCGCTGCGCAAAGCGCTCAACCGCCGCACGCGCTGACGTCAGCAACTGCCCCACCAGCGCATCGCGGGCCGCATCTTCGGCGGCCGAACGGCGCTTTTCGACCTCGCCGAGACGGTGATGCAACGCCTCGATCAGCAGCTGCCGCCGCTTCGGGTTGTCGATCAGGTCGTCTTCGAGGTACGGATTGCGCTGCACCACCCAGATGTCGCCCAGCACCTCATAGAGCATGCGGGCCGAGCGGCCGGTGCGGCGCTCATCGCGCAGCTGATCGAGCAGCGTCCAGGCCTGCGCCCCGAGCAGGCGAATGACGATCTCGCGGTCGGAATACGAGGTGTAGTTGTAGGGAATCTCGCGCAGTCGGGGAACGCCGTGCGCGTGAAGATCCGCGTCGACCTCAGGGGTCGACGCATTCGAAAGAGGCAGCGGAGCGTTCATGACAGGGCCGCAAAGGAGATGCCGCGACAAGGCGGACAGGGTCGGCGATGGTACCGCAGCGTCACCATGGCTCGCAGACCCACGCCCGGACAAACCCTCATCCCGTGCTTACAACAGAGCGCTTGTCCGGGCGCCGGTTTCCATGCAAAGTCGCGCGAGCCTGTGATCCGGACCGCCATGACAGTCACCCCTCCCGCCCGCCCCGCCCTGGCCC
>DALYHR010000346.1:0-2375 GCA_031970775.1 Burkholderiaceae bacterium
GACTGTCCGTCAGCGCCGAAGCTGAAGACGTCGATTTCGCCCTTCACGCCCGGGTTGAGGAACTGGTACGGCTTGCCCCAGGGGTCGTTGGGGAGCTTTTCCAGGTAAGGCTTCCAGTTGGGCGGAATCGGGCTGGCCGAGGGCTTGACCACCAGCGATTGCAGCCCCTGCTCCGCGGTGGGGTAGCGCTGGTTGTCGAGCTTGTAGAGCTTGAGGGCCTGCATCAGGTTGGCGATATCGGTTCGAGCTGCGGTGACGCGGGCATCGTCGGCCCGATCGAGCACGTTGGGCACCACCAGGGCGGCCAGCACGCCGATGATGACCAGCACCACCATCAGCTCGATCAAGGTGAAGCCGCGTTGGGCGGCGCGCAGTGCAGATTTGAGTTTCACGGTCGTTTCGAGTCGCGGGGAACGAGGAGCCGTCCATGATAATGGCCGTATGGCAGCAAGAATCACAGCCTGGGTCGTCTGGGCCCTGTTGGCCGTCAGTGCGGTGGCCTGGGGGATGAAGCTCTTCGTCCAGCCCGTTTCTGTGCCCGCGCAGGCGCAGCTGGTCGGCGTGGAGGAGCAGACGCGCGGAGATGCGCTTCGTCTGTTTGCTCAGATGCCTGCTGCGGCGGGTTCGGCCCCGGCGGTCGGGCCCTCGGCCGGGCGCTTCAAATTGGTCGGTGTGGCCTCCGCCTCGGCGGAGGATCCGGACTTCGGCGGTGTGGCCTTGTTATCGATCGATGGCAAGCCCGCGAGGGCCTTTGAGCTCGGTGCTGTCATCGAAGGCGAGTGGGTGGTTCAGATCATCGAGCCCAAGCAGGTTCGCCTGGGCCGAGCGGGTGAGCTGCCGAGCATCACGCTGGATCTGCCCACGCTGCCTCCGCCGGCGACGGGCACGCTCTCGATGGCCTTGGCTGCTCGGGAGGCCGCTGCACGGCAACTCTCCGCTGTCCGGCCGGGGGCTTCGGGTGTGATGCCCGGGCTGGCGCCGGTGATGGGCGCCGTGCCGGGTCAGCCCTCGGTGGTTGCGGCTCGCTGAGTCTGCGGCGCTGACGCTTCTGCTGCTGACGGCCCGGGCTCCCCGGTTGTGGCCCCCCCTGAGGGCGTTTCGCCGCCTGTCGGCACCGGGTTTGGGGCCAGCTGAACATCGCTGAGTAGCGACGCTGCAGCCTGCACCCAGGGCCAGGACATCGGAATGCCGGTGCCGTCGATGCCCTGCAGGTGCAGATCGGGCAGGGCTTGTGCTTGCAGGATCGACAGTGCGGCCTCCAGGCCGGGCCGATCATGAGCGCCGGGGGTCTGGGTGGGGAAGCGGGAGGCCACCATCACGTACTCACCCACCGGGCCGGCAATGCGCTCAGCCACGGCCAGGGCTGCGCAGGCGTTGAGCCCTTCCAGGATCAGCAGGTGACGGCGCGAGGCGGCAGCGATCATCGCGCCGACCATCATGGCGGTTTCAAAGCCGCCGAAGGCCGCCAGTGCCTCCAGCGGGTTGTCGAGCGCCGCGTGCCGGTTCTGACTGCGCTGGATCTGGCGCAGCAGGCTCAAGTGCGGGTCGCGCAGGGAGTTGGTCGGGTCCGCGCCGCGGGGCTGGACGATGTCTTCCAGCGCCAGACCGGTCAGCTGGGAGAGCAGCAGCGCTGACACAGCGTGCGAGCCCATGCCCAGACCGGCGCAGGCCAGCACATTGCCAGGCAGCGCATCGACGATATCCCGGCCGGCGCGCATGGCCGCCTGAACCTGCTGCTGTGTCATCGCATGGGCGAACCGGCAATTGCGGGTGCCGTGGGCGATCTTGCGAGCCAGCATGCCGGGTCGAGTCTCGACCGTATTGGCCAGACCGCAGTCGACCACGTGGGTGGTGATGCCCTGCAGGTGGGCCAGGACCGGGAGCGGTAGTCGTGAGTCGAGCAGATCGCTGACGATGCCTTCGGTATCGCAGGGCACGGCATCGGCGACTTCGACGGCCAGGCCGTGATCGCCCGCGAAGATCACCAGTTGTGGCTGGCGCAGGCGCGGACGCGGGTGCTGCTGGATCAAGGCCAGGCGCAGGGCCAGGACCTCCAGCGGTTCAAACGGTCCGGGGTGGGCGTGCTGAGCGATGCGCAGATCGATCAGTCGGGTTCGCACTGCGGCTTCCAGGTCGGGCGCGGCGGTCGATGCCACCGTCCCGAAGGGCGGAGCGGTGGGAGTGGGTGCGCCGGGCTCGCCGGCGTCTGGTGCGGTGGCTTCAGTCACGACGGGTGTACTCATGATCTGCGATTGTGGAGACCGAAGTGATCACGCACAAGGGCCGTGCCGAACCGTCGTTCTGCGCCGTGATCAGCGCAGGAACAGACGGTAGGCCGGGTTGTCGGATTCCTCGACGTACGGATAGTCCAGCGA
>DALYHR010000347.1:0-2343 GCA_031970775.1 Burkholderiaceae bacterium
GCCCGACGGGCTGCTGGCTGGCTACACCCTGGCTGATCAGCGTCCGGGCCACGCTGGCAGCTATCAACTCAACAAGGTCAGCGGCAAGCTGACGCAGTGGACCCGTCAAAGCACCACGCTGGGCGCAGTCGACGGGGTGCCGATCATCGTCTGGGTCAATCTGACCGGCCCGAGCGGCACCAGCGTGACCGATAACCCCAACCTGATCGGAGCCAACGCCTGGCAAGGTCACTGGAGCACGGCGGATGGCACCTTCGTCATCACCGGGCAGCAAAGTTGTGGCGGCACGAATGGCTGCGTCGTTACGCCGGTGTCGCCGGTGGGACGGATCAATCCGACGGTGCTGACCAATACGTTTATCTCCGGGTGGTCTGAATCGCTGGGGGGCAATGTCACCATTGCGTCAACGGGACAGGTCCACACCGCGGCAGATCCCTTGACCTTCTACACCCAGAACGTGGTGGTGCCGGGTAGCAGCGGAGCCCCCACCGATCTGTACTGCATGAGCAACTGCCTGACTGCGACCTCGATGGGCGCTTTTACCGGCAGCAACTCGCCCTTTGACAGCGGCACCAGCATGCAGTGGGGCTTTGGGCCCAACGTGGTGCATTACACCTACGACGCGGGTGGCCTCAAGGAGGGCACCACTGCGATGGTCGATACCAATCCCGCGCACTTCAGCGGTGGCATGTACGGCGGGGGCTTCTCAACCGGGCGGCTGGTCAGTTCGGCGCCGGGGACTTGTACCCCGCCCTGGGGAGGACAACCCGGCGTGACCTACTACTGTGAACCACAGGACCCGGCGGTGTACTACAGCTGGAGCACTGGTACTCAGCCCTGGAACCAGACGGCCTGGCTGACGCCGACCGGCGGCGGCGCGGCGTTGAGCTTTGATCCTCCGCGCATGATCGGCTACACCGTCACGGCGGCCGATGATCCGAGCGGGGTCTGGGTCAATCGGCAGATCCAGCTGCAGTTCAACGGTTTCGGTGATCTGTTCGGCGTGCCGGGCGACTGTGTCAACCCGGTCGACAACAGCCCGGCGACTTGCGATCAGCCCAATGTGCGTTATGTGCCGCGCTTTGCTCTGGCCGATGGCGCGACGATGACGCTGCCGGGTTCGGGTGGGGGCAGTTCGACGCCGCTGATCGTCAAGGCGCTCAATGCCGAGTTGCGGCTGTCCAATGTGGCCGCTTCCAACTGCAGCGCCATGACGCTGAGCCCGCAGACCGTGCCGGGCGCCAGCGGTCTGCATGACCCCGGCAACGCGGCCGATGCCTACGCGATCGGGACCAAACCGACGCTGACTTCGGGCAGCTATGCGGTCATCCACGGCGTGCTCCAGTAACACCGGCAACCCGGGGCTGCTGCGGCCGATGGCCGTGGCAGCGCTCGGGCTCAGCCTGGTGGTTCACGGGCTCTGGCTGCGGTCAGCTCCGGGTGCAGCAGCAGCCGGGGCAACCCGTGCCGACAGCGGCTTGTCGCCATCGTCGGTTCGGCTGCTGACACTCCCTCAAAAGCCGATTCAACCGTCGGCGATTTCCAGAGAGGGTGCGGTTCGGCGCTCAAACGGTGCCCCGGGTCAGGCTTCGGCGGTGGCGGTGCCGCTTCCCTCGCCCTGGATCTGGCGGCAGTCCGCGGTGCCTCGTCCGCTCGAAGAGGCATCGCTGCCGCCGAACGTGCTGGCGCAGATGCGCAGTGTCGAGATGGCGGGGCTGAGTCAGCAACTCAGCGCGGCATCGACCGAGCTGGCAGCCCGGCTGGACCGGCGCATCAACTGTGTCTGGAATGAGGCCGAGGCGACCGCGATCTGCGAGGCGGCTCCGCCTGAGGCCGCTCAAGGGTCCTTCGAAACCTGGCTGGCGCTGATCCTGCGTGCACGCAGCCTCGGCATGGTCCGCCTCCCACTCGAATGGGCCAGGGGTTCAGGCCCGGGCGTCTCGATTCGCCTGCCAGCCGTCGAAGAGGCCGCTCCTCAGCAGGACATCGCCTCGCCGAAGGCGCTGGCGTCGAGCGGTTGAGCCAGTTGCATGCGGGCTGCTTCGAGGTCAAGGCGTCCGCCCAGCGGTAGCTCCAGCTCAAGCCGGAGGGGGCCGGTATGCAGCCGCAGGCCCTGAGGCGCCGGCCACAAGGGCAGGCCGGGCTGGCTGCGGCCGTTGAGCACGATCCGGCTGCCGCTGCCGAGCCGGCCGTAGATCAGCTCCGCCAGTGCAGCGGCCTGCGGCGCGTGGTGCACTCCGTCGAGTTGCAGAACCAGCCGGCGCAGATAGCCCGACAGGGTCGGGCCGGAGGTGTCCGACGGCCAGCCTGAGACGGCTGCGACCGAGAAATGCAGGCGCCAGC
>DALYHR010000348.1:0-2342 GCA_031970775.1 Burkholderiaceae bacterium
TGATGCGCCGGCCGGCCAGGATGACCTGCGGGTGATAGCCGAGCATGTCGGCCTTGTGGGTCAGGTAGTACGGATCAACACCGATGCAATGGCCGCCGACCAGACCGGGGCGGAAGGGCAGAAAGTTCCACTTGGTGCCGGCCGCCTTGAGCACTTCGAGCGTATCGATGCCGATGCGGTCGAAGATCATCGCCAACTCGTTCATCAGGGCAATGTTGAGATCGCGCTGGGTGTTCTCGATCACCTTGGCGGCTTCGGCCACCTTGATGCTGCTGGCCTCGTACACGCCCGCCGTGATGATCGAACCGTAGACCGCTGCCACCCGCGCCAGTGTCTCGGGGGTATCGCCGGAGACCACCTTGGTGATCTTGGTCAGGGTGCGTTCCTTGTCGCCCGGGTTGATGCGCTCGGGGCTGTAGCCGACAAAGAAATCCTTCTTCCACTTGAGGCCCGAGACCTTCTCGATGATCGGGATACAGACTTCCTCGGTCGCACCGGGATAGACGGTCGACTCGAACACCACGGTGGTGCCGGGTCGGATGTGGCGGCCGACGCTTTCGGAACTTTTCACCAACGGCGTGAAATCAGGCTGATGCGCCGCATCGACCGGCGTCGGAACCGCCACGACGATGAAATTCGCACGCGCCAGAACTTCTGCATCGGTGGAACATTGCAGCAACTCGGCAGCCTTCAGGTCCGCGCTCGACACTTCGCCGGTCGGATCGACATGCCGCTGATAGGCGGCGACCTTATCGACCGAGAGATCGAAGCCCCAAGTTGGCAGCGTCTTGCCGAACTCGACCGCCAAGGGCAGGCCGACATAGCCCAGGCCAACGACGGCGACCACGGTTTCCCGCAGGGAAGGCGACAGGGAATCAACGCGCATGTAACAAACCTGAAGACACAGAAGAGATCGGACAAGGGATCGGCACACACCCCACGAGGGTTCGAATCTTATCTTGTGGTGTCGTGACTCTGATTCAGGCTTGCTGAGAAAAGATCAAACCCGAAGTCGTTTCAATCCGTACTCATATTCGTAACAAAGTTGACCGACTGTTGCTTGCCCCCCCTGAAATCCACAAATACCCCCGATCACCCTATTTAAGGGGTGGCGCCAGGTTCAGCAACGCAGACTGATTTCACCAATCGGAGCAGCCCGGACTCCCCTTCTGAGACATTCGTCATGTTTTGCCTACGGAGTCGTTGCTTTCAAACCAACTTGTCAGCCTCCTGGACGCATCAATCCCGTGAAGAATTTCGCAGATCCATGCCTGTACCAAAGCGATCTGCCCCCCCAGAAGGCAACCTGCTGGAAACTGAGCGTACAAGTGAGCATTTCTTAATCAATTCTTCATCGAAGACTTTCTAGATTTGAGGACAGATCCTCCAGTTCCAGTGTCTTGCTGACCGCCCGGCACCGCCGCCGACCCGCACAGCCACCCCACCATTCCTCTTTCAAGAGCACCCGAAAATGAACGAGCAGCTTGTCAACGAACGCGAGATCGCACCCCAGGCCACCGCTGGCCGCATTCAGGCTCAAGCGGGCCAATCGACTGGCGTTCAGAAGGGTGTGAGCTCCGCCTCAGTCCATCCGAACCGTCAGGCTGCAGGCGTCGACGGCCAATCGCCCCTGAAGATTCGCGGCAGTGCCGATGAACTCATGGCTGAGGACGAAGCTGCCTCGCTGCCGGACTCGGACATCGCCGCCGGCGCCGAACAACCGGCCGCTGACGTACCTGCGGCCCCCGCCACAGCGGTAACTCCCGCTGCCGAAATGGCTGCACCGGCCGCCGCCGAAGGTGCTGCAACCACGAGCGCAGCAGGCTCTACCAGCGCTGCGGGAACGGCTGCCGCAGGTGGGGGTGCTGCAGCGGCGGCCAGCGCAGGTATTCCGGTGTGGGCCTATGCGGCAGGCGGCGTTGCAGTGCTGGGTGCTGCGGGCGGTGGCGGTGGAGGCGCTGCCGCTCCTGCAGCCCCCAGCGACACGACACCACCCACAGCGCCAACAGTTCAGACTGTCACGGTCAACCACACCAAGGTCGCTCAGGGAACGGGAACCGATTTCAGCGTCGCCCTGACGAACGTCCCCTCTGACGCCGCGACCGTCCAGGTCGAGTTGCTGGGTGGCACAACCCCAATCGTCCTGACGCGCACAGCCGGGACAAACACCTACACGGCAGCGGGTGTGGCCGATGGCACCTACACGGTCAAGGTCACCTACACCGACGCAGCCAACAACACGTCCAGCTACACCAGCCCGGTGATTGTGCGAGATACCACTGCGGTCGCTCCGACGGTGGCTCTGGCCACCGACTCCGGCGCCTCGGCCACCGATGGCCTCA
>DALYHR010000349.1:0-2335 GCA_031970775.1 Burkholderiaceae bacterium
CTGCAGGCCGGAAATGACCTCGACCAGCTTCATCAGCGGCACCGGGTTGAAAAAGTGCATGCCGACCAGCTGCTGTGGCCGCGCCAGCCCGTTGGCGATCGCAGTCACCGAGATCGACGAGGTGTTGGTCGCCAGCACGGCGTCGGGGCCGAGCAGGTTTTCGAGCTCGCGAAACAGCGCGCGCTTGGCATCGAGCTGCTCGACGATCGCTTCCACCACCAGCCGCGCCCCGGCAGCCTGCGCAAGCTGCTGGATCGGCTCGATGCGATCGAGCGTCGCCGCCACGGCTTCGGCGCTCAGTTTGCCTTTGGCCACCAGCGCCTCCAGGCTCCTGGCGAGTTTGGCCTTCGCTTCGGATGCTGCGCCTTCACGGGCGTCGTGCAGCAGCACCGGGTGGCCGGCCTGTGCGGCGATCTGGGCGATGCCAGCGCCCATGATGCCGGCGCCAACCACTAGCACCTGAGCACCGGTCAGGGAGATTTGAGTCATTGCGGAATCCAGTGGGCCGGGCGTTTGGCCAAAAAGGCGGCAAAACCCTCGCGGGCCTCGGCGGTGGCGCGCACCCGGCTGATGGTCTGGGCCGTCAGCTCACGCACCGACTCGCTGACCGGCCCGACTTCGAGGGCGGCGTAGAGCTGCTTGATCTCGCGCTGGGCCTGCGGGCCTCCGGCCAGCAGATCGCTGACCACGGCGTCGACGGCACCTTCGAGCTCCTCTGCGGCGACCACCTGATGCACCAGGCCGATCTGATGCGCCTCTTCGGCGCCGATGCGGGTGGTGGTCAGCGCCAGCCGGCGAGCCTGTCGCTTGCCGACTGCGTTGGTCAGATAGGGGCCGATCACCGCCGGCAGGATGCCGAACTTGGCCTCGCTGACCGAAAAGCTCGCCTGCACGGTCGCCACTGCGATATCGCAGGCGCAGGCCAGACCGACCCCGCCGCCCAGCGCCGCACCCTGAATTCGCGCCACGGTCGGCTTGGGACATTGGTCAAGGCGGGACAGCATCGCGGCAAAGCGCCGGGCATCCTGCAGATTCCACGCCTGCGAGGCGGTGCTGGCACGCTGCATCCACTGCAGATCGGCGCCAGCGCTGAAGTGGCGCCCTTCGCCGGCCAGCACGATCACCCGCACCTCGGCGTCCTCGCTCAGCGCGGCGATCGCCTCATCGAGCTCGGCAATCATCCGTTCGTCAAAGGCGTTGAACACGGCTGGACGGTTCATCGTCAGCTGGGCCACACCGGGGGCGCGGCGGCTCAGGGCCAGGGTCTGGTAGCTGCTCATCGTGGCGCAGTCCCGGTTCAGTAGGTTTCCAGATGCAGCCGGCCCTCGCGCTTGAGCGCGGAGCCGAGCTGATCCCAGTTCAGCCCGGCCTGCTCCGCGATGTCGCGCAGCGCCAGCACCACGCCTTCTTCCATCGCCTTGAGGCCACAGACATAGAAGCAGGTGTTCGGATCGGCCAGCAGCAGCGCTAGATCGGCGGCGCGCCCGCGCATCGCGTCCTGCACGTAATGCTTGGGCGCATCCGGCATGCGGCTGAAGGCGAGGTTGACGTCGATGAAGTCCTTGGGCAGCTTTTGCAGCGGGCCGAAGTAAGGCAGCTCGGCCGGCGTGCGGGCGCCAAAGAACAGCATCAGCTTGCCGCTCTCGAACTTGCCCGAAGCGCGCAGGCGGCGGCGCCATTCGGTCATCGCCCGCATCGGTGCCGAGCCGGTGCCGGTGCAGATCATCACGATGTTCGACTTCGGGTGATTCGGCATCAGGAAACTCGACCCGAAGGGGCCGATCACCTGCACCTTGTCGCCGACCTTGAGATCGCACATGTAGTTGCTGGCCACGCCGCGCACCGGCCGGCCGTCGTGGTCTTCCAGCACCCGCTTGATGGTCAGCGAGAGGTTGTTGTAGCCGTGGCGCTCGCCGTTGCGCGGGCTGGCAATCGAGTACTGCCGGGCATGATGCGGCCGGCCTTCGGCGTCGAGCCCGGGGGGCACGATGCCGATCGACTGCCCTTCCAGCACCGGGAACGGCAGGGCGCCGAAGTCCAGCACGATGTGATGGGTGTCGTAGTCGCTGCCGGCCTGCGCACCGACTTCAGTGACGCGCACATTGCCGCTGACCGTGGCAGTGATCGACTTCTCCGCCGCCTTGGGGCCGTAGAGATTGGTAAAGGCATGCGCTGCCGACCAGGGCGGCACGCTCGCCCCGAAGCTCGATGCCTTGAACGGCGTCTCGCCGCTCGGATCGGGCGTCACCACGGCCTCGACCGAAGTCGATTCCGACTCGACAGCGCCCGCCTCACCCAAGGCCGCCTGAAGCATCTCGGGGCTGAGTTCGGCCGG
>DALYHR010000350.1:0-2323 GCA_031970775.1 Burkholderiaceae bacterium
CATCTGACCGCCACGCAGTTTGGCGCTGCGCATCTGATCGACGTGTTGCGCGGGCGCACCACCGACAAGGTGGCGCAGTACCGGCATCAGGGGTTATCGACCTTCGGGATCGGTGCCGATCTGTCGGAGGCGCAGTGGCGCTCGGTGGTGCGGCAGCTCGTCGCCTTGGGCCATGTGACAGCCGAGGGCGAATACAACACGCTGGTGCTGACCGAGTCGGCCCGGTCAGTGCTGCGCGGCGAGGTGCAGTTGCGTATCCGCGAAGCCAGCCGCAGTACGGGCTCCCGCCGGGCCACGGCTCAGGCCCATCGCGCGGCTGAGGCCATCGAGCTCGATGAGGACGCCCTGCGCCGCTTCGAGGCGCTCAAGCTCTGGCGGGCTGAGGTGGCGCGCGATCACAACCTGCCGGCCTATCTGGTGTTCCAGAACATCACGCTGGCTGAGATGGCGCAGCGCCTGCCAACCAACCTCGACGAGCTGTCGTGCATTCCCGGCGTCGGCTCGAAGAAGCTCCAGGCCTACGGCGAGCAGATCCTGAAGGTTCTGCTCGGCTGAAGGTCTGTAGACGGCGGTCAGTTCGACGTGGTTCCTGAGCTTTCGTGGCGCTGCAGATTGCGGCGCATGCGGATGTTGAGCATCTCCACCGCCACCGAGAAGGCCATCGCGAAGTAGATGTAGCCCTTGGGCACATGGTTGCCGAAGCCTTCGGCGATCAGCAGCAGACCGACGGCAACCAGAAAGGCCAGCGCCAGCACCTTGATGGTCGGATAGGCGGAAATGAACCGCCCAATCGAGGCCGAAGCCAGCATCATCAGGCCGACCGAGCTGATCACTGCGGCGATCATCACCGGTACCTGATCGACCATGCCGATGGCCGTGATGATCGAGTCCAGCGAGAAGACCAGGTCGATCAGCATGATCTGCACGATCGCGCCGGCAAAGCCCGAGCCGATTGCGCGCGGCATCGACACCGGGTCGTCGCCTTCATCAGCCGCCACGGTCTCGTGGATTTCGGCGGTGCTCTTCCACAGCAGGAACAGGCCGCCGCCGATCAGGATCAGGTCGCGTCCGGCAAAGCCCTTGCCGGCCAAGTGGAACAGCGGTTCGGTCAGGCCGATGATCCACGACAGCATCAGTAGCAGACCGATCCTCAGGAACATCGCCATGAACAGGCCGATGCGCCGGGCGCGTTCGCGCACGTCAGCGGGCAACTTCTCGACCAGGATCGAGATAAAGATGATGTTGTCGATGCCCAGCACCAGTTCCAGGGCAGTCAGGGTGGCCAGGGCGATCCAGGCCTGAGGGGAGGTCAGCAGTTCCAGCATGGCGGCGATGATACGGGTTCACCCTGAACAGGCCGATTCGGCTACGCTGCCGCCCGATGAAGATCAGCACCGTCGAATCCGCTCCATTGCTCGATAGCGGCGCCGCCGTTGATGGCGACGAGTCAGGCCACCCGGCCAAGGGCGTGCCGGCCAACCCCAACAAGTTCGCGGTCGAGAATCGTCCCAGCCACATCGACGGCCTGGGCGCCTTCGCCGCCGAGCCGATTCCGGCCTACAAGAAGATCGGCGAGATTCGCGGCGAGTTCATCAGCGTGCGCGAGGCGCGCAAACGGGTGCGCAGTCAGGCGCGGATCATGATGGTCGAGATCTCGCCCAAGCGGGCGGTCGACGCCACCCATTCCACCGACCCGCTGCGCTACACCAACCACAGCTGCCAGCCCAACGTGGCGATCCGCATCCACGGCGGGCGCATCGAGATCTATGCCATGAGGGCGATTGCCCCTGGCGAGGAATTGACTGCCGACTACGGCGAGACTCACCACGGCGGGCGTCTGGCCTGCCGCTGCGGCGCGCCGAATTGCCGCGGCGCACTTTGAGTCCGGTCCGCCCTATTCGCCCGATTCGTCCCAGTCGTAGGAGGTTGTCATGTCTGCCCTCGTTTTCATCTCCCGTCGCCTGTTCTCGGCCACTGCTCTGGCAGGGTTGGCTGCGCTGTCGACCTCGGCGGCCGCTGCCGATACCGCGGCCTGCCCGGCGCTGCTGCGTCACAGCGTGCCGCGCCTTCAGGACGACGTGCCGCAGGATCTCTGCCAATACCGCGGCAAGGTGCTGCTGGTGGTCAACACCGCGAGCTTCTGCGGTTTCACGCCGCAGTACGAAGGGCTGCAAAAGCTGCACGAGACCTATCAGTCGCGCGGTTTTGAGGTGCTGGGTTTCCCGTCGAACGACTTCCATCAGGAGTCGGAATCGAACAAGAAAATCGCCGATTTCTGCGAGGCCACCTTCGGCATTCGCTTTCCGATGTTTGCCAGCGCTGC
>DALYHR010000351.1:0-2307 GCA_031970775.1 Burkholderiaceae bacterium
TGCCGACATCGACTCGGGACGGTCAGATGAGGGGTTCCGTCGTCCGGAATCAGGGACTCATCCTCGTCCCAACAGTCCTCGACCCATTCCCGAAGCCGCGTGCCCAGATCCTGTAGTCCCCAGACATGAGGCCGCCCGGCCCCGGCGATATAGAGCCATTGCCCCTGACTCGGCAGGTGATAGCGATGCCCCGTTTTCTGCGACATCCACTCGACGTAGGCGGTGGCCTCCTGGAACGAGATCCGGGTGAGGGGGAGTTTCTCGTTGTCAGCCCCCAGGCCCGGCAAGCCAGGGCAGCCCAGGCTGGCGACGCATTCCTGCCATTCGGCCCCGGTGATCGCCTGGCGACTGAGGGCAAAACCTTGTGCAAAGGTGATGGCAGGTCGTGCCGGGGGTAACGTCGAGCCCGGCAGCCGGCCGGCCGGAATGACCGACATCAGCGTGCAGGTCGGACAGTCCCTGAAGGTTGCCCCTGGCCGAGGACCGGGCTGCGCGTGGGCCACCGAAGCCACCAGCAATCCGGCCCCAATGACCCGACTCCAAACGCCACCGCTCCTGTTCTGAACTGCCTTCATTCGCCATCCCCCCGCCAACACGGCGAGGCGGACGATAGCGACCCAGAGGCGCCAGCGCACACAGTGCCCGGATAGATCCGGGCCAAAAATCACGGCGATGTCGCCGAGCCCCTCCGGAGCCCGAGCTCAGGCTCAGGCGCTCTGCACCCACTGCACGATCTGGCTGGCGGACATCGCGCCGCTGACGCGCTTGACCTCCTGCCCACCGCGATAGAGCACCATCGTCGGAATGCCGCGAATCCGGTTCTGCACCGAAGAGCGCGGGTTCTCATCGGTCTCGACCTTGGCCAGCAGCGCCTGGCCGCGCAGCAGTTTGGCGGCCTGTGCGAACTGCGGCGCCATCATCTGGCAGGGTCCGCACCACTCGGCCCAGAAATCCACCACCACCGGCAATTCGGTGCCCTCGATCACCGTCCTGAGGTTGGAGTCGCCCAGCGCTACCGGGTGATCGGGCAACAGCTCGGCATGACAGCGCCCGCAGCTCGGCGCATCGGCCAGACGGTCTTCGGGCACGCGGTTCTGGGCCTGGCAGTGGGGGCAGGTGATCAGCATGGGGGCTCCTCTACGCTTCAGACTGATACCCCCAAGTGTATGGTCACATCCTCAGGCTTCAAGAGTCCCCATAAAAACAACAGGTTCTGAAGTTTTCATGAACCCCCAAAAGCCCTCTGACAGGGATGTCACAAACCCATACATCACAGCCCCGCAGATTCGACGTCTTTAATCAAACACCAAGACAGGATCCGGCGCCAGAAATTAGTATTTGATCCATGTCAGACGAACCAGAAATATCTCACCGACACCCGATTCGTCAGTCATGAACTAGTTCACAGATTAATTCCCTAGAACCCCCAGACCCTTTCATTCGCCGGAGACAAAAATGTCCAATACCAAAGCCCGTCATATCGCCCCCCTGACCGATCTCGACGGTTTCGTCGCCGCCGCCCTGGTCGATTCGACCAGCGGCATGATGCTGGAGTCGACCGTCAAGGGCAGCTTCCCGATCGAAGTGGCTGCCGCCGCCAACACCCAGGTAGTGCAAGCCAAGCTCAAGGCGATGAAGGCCGTCGGACTCGGCAATGACCGGATTGAAGACATCCTGATCACCCTGGGCGGCCAATATCACCTGATTCGTCCGTTGACGGCCAACGACGAAGTCTTCATGTATATCGCACTGGATCGGAATTCCGGCAATCTGGCGATGGCCCGCCTGGAAATGAAGAAGCTCGATCAGAGCATTGATCGCCTCTAATTCCTTCAAACTCCGGAGTGCATCCGTCCGCCGTGAAATACTAACGGCGCGACGGGTTCCGGGCTTTGTGCGCAGGAAATAACCTCCAGCACAAATAACCGGTGATCGCCCATATCAATTTGCTGATAGGGGCGACATTCGAACACGGCGGCACAGCCGGCGAATCTCGGCACGCCGCCCGGACCCGGCTCCCAGTCGATTTCGGCAAAGCGATCGATACCGCGCGTGGCGAAGCGCTCAGCCAGAGCCCGCTGCTTGGCGCCGAGCACATGGATCAGATGAGGCCCCGCCTGCGAGAAGGCGGCCAGATTGCCCGAGCGCAGATCCAGGCTCCACAGCACCAACGGCGGATCGAGCGACACCGAGGCGAAGGAGTTGATGGTCAGCCCGACCGGCCGGCCCCCTTCGCCCGCAGAGCCCTCGGCGCCGGTCTCCCACGCTGTGACGATCGCCACGCCGGTGGCGAATTGCCCGAGCGCA
>DALYHR010000352.1:0-2287 GCA_031970775.1 Burkholderiaceae bacterium
ACAGATCGACGAAACAGACTTCGCGGTAATTGGGGTGAATGCCATCTTTCATGGGAAACCTCTCGCTGGCGAGCCGGCAGCCACAGGAGCCCTATGCTCCCGCACTTGCCGACAGCGGAAAAACGCGGATTATAACGTCAACCTAACCTTCAATCACTGCGCATCAACCCCCGCGGCGCATCATGTCGAAGAAGTCGTGATTGGTCTTGGTGGCCTTCATCTTGTCGAGGATGAACTCCATCGCCTCGATCTCGTCCATCGGGTAGAGCAACTTTCGCAGAATCCAGGTCTTTTGCAGGATCTCGGCCTTCAGCAGCAGCTCCTCGCGACGCGTGCCCGACTTGTTCAGCAGGATGGACGGGTAGACCCGCTTTTCGGCCATGCGGCGATCCAGGTGGATTTCGCAGTTACCGGTGCCCTTGAACTCTTCGTAGATCACTTCATCCATACGGCTGCCGGTGTCGACCAGCGCGGTGCCGATGATGGTCAGTGAACCACCTTCCTCAATATTGCGGGCCGCGCCGAAGAAGCGCTTCGGGCGTTGCAGCGCATTGGCATCGACACCGCCGGTCAGCACCTTGCCGCTCGAAGGCAGCACGTTGTTGTAGGCACGGGCCAGACGGGTGATCGAGTCAAGCAGGATGATCACGTCCTTCTTGAGCTCGACCAGACGCTTGGCGCGCTCGATCACCATTTCAGCGACCTGCACGTGGCGAGCAGCGGGCTCGTCGAAGGTCGAAGAGATGACCTCGCCGCGCACGGTGCGCTGCATTTCAGTCACTTCCTCGGGGCGCTCATCGACCAGCAACACGATCATGTGCGCATCGGGATGATTAGCAGTGATCGCATGTGCGAGGTGCTGCATCATCACCGTCTTGCCGCTCTTGGGCGGTGCGACCAGCAGAGCGCGTTGTCCTTTGCCGATCGGGGCGATCAGGTCAATGATGCGGCTGGTGATGTTCTCGTCGTTGCGGATCTCGCGCTCCAACCTGAACTGCTCCTTGGGGAACAAGGGCGTCAGATTCTCGAACATGATCTTGTTCTTGCTTTCCTCCGGTGTCAGGCCATTGACCCGATCGACCTTGACCAGCGCGAAGTAGCGTTCACCATCCTTGGGAACCCTGACTTCACCTTCGACCATGTCGCCGGTGTGCAGATTGAAGCGGCGAACCTGGCTGGGCGAGAGGTAAATGTCGTCGGTGCTGGCCAGGAAGCTGGCGTCGAGCGCGCGCAGGAAGCCAAAACCGTCGGGCAGAACTTCCAGAACGCCATCGCCGAAGATCTGCTCACCCTGACGGGCACGTTTCTTCAGAATGGCAAACATCAGTTCCTGCTTACGCAGGCGGCTGGCATTCTCGATCTCGAGAGTCTCGGCAAGCTTGATCAGCTCCGAGATGTGCCGGACCTTCAGTTCAGATAAGTGCATACGGCTGGAGCAAGGCGATGTGGGTGGGGTAAGCAATCCCGGGAGGGAGATATTTCAGATAACCGGACCAGCAGGACAGGAGGCCGGTTTATGGCGAGATCCGGGTTCAGCGAACTCAATTCGCCAAGGACTCGCAGCACCGCAGGGATTCCGGCGTAGGCCAGTTGCGGATTTTCAGGGTCACGAAAGGGCCCCCGAGGCATGCAGGGGCCACTTCCTTGCCGAACCGCCAGGTTTCAACCAGCCCTCATTCAAGAGCTGGTTAAGCGGCTCGGAGGGAGCTCAGATCAGAGCTGAGCGTCGATGAACGACTTGAGTTGAGTTTCGTTCACGGCGCCAACCTTGGTGGAGGCCAGAGCACCGTTCTTGAAGATCATCAGCGTCGGAATGCCGCGGATACCGTACTTGGCCGGGGTGGCCTTGTTTTCGTCGACATTCATCTTGACGATCTTGAGGCGGTCACCATACGACGGAGCTACCTTGTCGAGCAGGGGCGAGAGTTGCTTGCAGGGGCCGCACCACTCGGCCCAGTAATCCACCAGAACCGGGGTCGCGGACTTCAGGACGTCAGCTTCGAACGTTGCGTCGTTAACGTGTTTGATGTGGTCGCTCATTACGAGGTTTCCAGGTTGAATTTCAAGGAGGATGCTTCGACAGGAAACTAGTTCGGACTGTCGATTCGGCTCGAAGTGTAGGGGACACCCTCACGCGCAAAATGCATCTTCGCTTAGCCGGATTGTTGCCGCGCAATGCCCGTGAAATCTTGACGGGCCACCGATGGGCTGTACAAGGCGACTGACAGAAAACGGGTGACGAGCCTTGACCTCGGCACTGGCGGCTAACGGTTAGGGCTGCTTCGTT
>DALYHR010000353.1:0-2271 GCA_031970775.1 Burkholderiaceae bacterium
AGGCCGGCACGCTGTTCTACTTCGGCTTCTTCCTGCTGATGCCGTGGTGGAGCCGTCTGGGTACCTTCAAGCCGGTGCCGGATCGCGTCACCTTCACGCCGCACTGAGGCCCCCCGAGAAAGATACGGAGCACAACGAATGAAAAAGCTGATTGCCCATCTGCTCGCCGGTGTTGCCACCACGCTGGCGCTGGTGATGCCGGTTCACGCCTCGGGCGGTGATATCCATCTGGATCACTTTCCGCAGGAGAAGATGAAGAGTCAGGCCGCCCTGCAAAACGGTGCCAAGCTCTTCGTCAACTACTGCCTGAACTGCCATGCTGCGGCGTTCATGCGCTACAACCGCATGCGCGATCTCGGTCTGACCGAGGCCGAGATCAAGTCGAACCTGATGTTCACCGGTGAAAAGATCGGTGACACCATGACGACGCCGCTCGATCCTAAGCAGGCCAAGGAATGGTTCGGCGCCGCACCGCCGGATCTGACCGTGATCGCGCGCTCGCGCTCGACTGACGCTGGCAGCGGTACCGATTACCTCTACACCTACCTGCGGACCTTCTACGTCGACGAAACCAAGCCGACGGGTTGGAACAACCTGACCTTCCCGAGCGTGGCCATGCCGCATGTGCTGTGGGAATTGCAGGGCAAGCGGGCTGCCGTCTTCGCCGAGGAGAAGGATCCGCATAACGCCAACAAGACCGTCCACGTCTTCAAGGGCTACGAACAGCTCACACCGGGCAAGATGACGCCCGAGCAGTTCGACAGCGCCATCGGCGATCTGGTCGCCTTCCTGCAGTGGATGGGTGAGCCGGCCCAGGACTTCCGTGTCAAGCTTGGCATGGGCGTCATGGTGTTTTTGTTCCTGTTCGCCTTCCTGACCTGGCGTCTGAATGCCGCCTACTGGAAGGACATCAAGTAAGCCTGACGTCTGTTGCCGGATAATCAGGCTCTCGTACGACGCCCGGGCTGACCGGGCGAGTCCGCGCAGGCGTGTCCCACACACCTGCGCGCTTTTGTTTTTCCGACCTCACTACATCACCAGGAGAGTGTCTCGCCATGATGGTGCTTTACTCCGGGACCACCTGCCCCTATTCGCATCGCTGCCGCTTCGTGCTGTTCGAGAAGGGCATGGATTTCGAGATCCGCGACGTCGACCTCTACGCCAAGCCGGAAGACATCGCGTTGATGAATCCGTACAACGAGGTGCCGATCCTGGTCGAGCGCGACCTGATCCTCTACGAAAGCCACATCATCAATGAGTACATTGATGAGCGCTTCCCGCATCCGCAACTGATGCCGGGCGACCCGGTGGCGCGTGCTCGCGTTCGGCTGTTCCTGTTCAACTTCGAGAAGGAACTGTTCACCCATGTCAACACGCTCGAAGGCCGTGGCGGCGTCAAGGCGACCGACAAGCAGCTGGAAAAAGCCCGCTCGCAGATTCGCGATCGCCTGACTCAGCTTGCCCCGATCTTCCTGAAGAATCGCTACATGCTGGGCGATGACTTCTCGATGCTCGATGTGGCGATTGCCCCGCTGCTGTGGCGCCTTGACTACTACGGCATTGAGCTGTCGAAGAACGCCGCTCCGCTGCTGAAGTACGCCGAACGCATCTTCTCGCGTCCGGCCTACATCGAGGCGCTGACGCCGTCCGAGAAGGTCATGCGCAAGTGATGTCGAGATGAACTCCGTCGAATCCGGTACTTCTCTGCCTTCGACGCGTCCGTACCTGATCCGGGCGCTACACGACTGGTGCACTGACAACGGCTTCACGCCGTATCTGGCGGTGCAGGTTGGGGCCTCGGTTCAGGTGCCGCGCGAGTACGTCAACAACGGCGAAATCGTGCTGAACGTCGGCTTCGATGCCACCAGCGGGTTGCGTCTGGGCAACGATTGGATCGAGTTCAAGGCCCGCTTTGGCGGCGTGGCCCGAGAAATCATGATTCCGGTCGATCACGTGCTGGCCATCTACGCCCGCGAGAACGGGCAGGGCATGGCGTTTCCGGCTCCGGAGCCCCAGGCCGAAGTCGCCCCGGCAACCCCACCGGCCCTGTCGTCGGTTCAGGCGGTGCCCTCGGCGGCAGCGCCCGAGAGCCCGCCCTCAGACCCGGTGCCGCCGACCGGAGGAGCCCGCCCGGCGCTTCGGCGTGTCAAGTAGTCTTCCTGTGCGGCTTTAGACGATTGCAGAAAACCAGCGGATTGCCTATAGAATCCCGCTTCGCCTGAGCCGGCTTAGCTCAGTTGGTAGAGCAACCGCCTTGTAAGCGGTAGGTCA
>DALYHR010000354.1:0-2222 GCA_031970775.1 Burkholderiaceae bacterium
GAATTCGTCGGCGTGCTGATCGAGGCGGTGGTGATCGTGCTGGCGGTCAGCTTTATCAGCTTAGGCCTGCACGCCAAGCCGGGCGGCCGGGGCTTCACGCTCGACATCCGCCCCGGTCTGGTGGTCGGGGTGACCATCCCGCTGGTGCTGGCGATCACCTTCGTGGTGATGTACTACTGGGGAGTCGGCCTGCATAAGATCTCACTGGGCTCGCTGATCATCGCGCTGGGCCTGCTGGTGGACGACGCGATCATTGCGGTCGAAATGATGGTGCGCAAGCTCGAGGAAGGCTACGACAAGCTGCGTGCCGCCACCTTCGCCTACGACGTGACGGCGATGCCGATGCTGACCGGCACGCTGATCACCGCGGCCGGCTTCCTGCCGATCGGCATGGCCAAGTCGATGACCGGCGAATACACCTTCGCGATCTTCGCGGTCACGGCTGCGGCACTGATCATCTCCTGGCTGGTGTCGGTCTATTTCGTGCCCTATCTCGGAGCCCGGCTGCTCAAGACGCATGCGCCCACCCAGGGTGAGGAGCATCCGAACGAGCTGTTCGATACGCCGTTCTACGCCCGCTTCCGCGCCACGGTGAACTGGTGCGTGGGCCATCGCTGGATCACGATCGGGTTGACGATCGGCACCTTTGTGCTCGGCCTGGCCGGCATAGGCAAGGTCCAGCAGCAGTTCTTCCCCGATTCGAGCCGGCCGGAGATCCTGGTCGATCTGTGGCTGCCTGAAGGCAGCACCCTGGCCAACAGTGAGGCCCTGGCTCAGCGGGTGGAGGCGCGCCTGTTGCGCGAGCCCGGCGTCGAGGGCGTGACCTTCTGGATCGGGGCCGGGGTGCCGCGCTTCTATTTGCCGCTGGATCAGATCTTTCCTCAGGGCAATGTCAGCCAGGCCATCGTGCTGCCCAAGGACTTGGCGACTCGCGAGGCGCTGCGTCAGAAGCTGCCGCAGCTGATGGCCGAGGAGTTCCCCGAAGCGCGCGCTCGCGTCAAGCTGCTGCCCAACGGCCCGCCGGTGCCTTATCCGGTGCAGTTCCGGGTGGTGGGCCCCGAGGCCGGGACCGTGCGGCTATGGGCGGATCAGGCCAAGGACCTCCTGCATCAGCATTCGGCCATGCGCGGGGTCAATGACAACTGGAATGAGCAGATCCTGACCGTGCGGCTCGAAGTCGATCAGGCTCGGGCCCGCGCACTGGGGGTCAGCAGTCAGTCGATTGCTCAGGCCACCCGCATGCTGCTGACTGGTACGCCGGTCGGGCAGTACCGCGAAGGCGACAAGCTGATCGATATCGTCATGCGACAGCCCGGGGCCGAGCGCGGACTGATCGCTGATCTCGAGAACGCCTACGTGCCGACGGCCAGTGGCCGCACGGTGCCACTGTCTCAGATCGCACGGGTTCGTCAGGGCTGGGAGCCCGGCGTGCTGTGGCGCGAGGGTCGCCAATATGCTGTCACCGTGCAGGGCGACGTGATCGACGGCGTGCAGGGGGCTACCGTGACGCACGAGATCTGGCCGAAGATGCAACAGTTGCAGTCCCGCATGCCCGAGGGCTACCGCATCCAGATCGCCGGCGCGGTCGAGGAAAGCAGCAAGGGGCAGGGCTCGATTGCGGTGGGCGTGCCGGTGATGCTGTTCGTCACTTTCACCCTGCTGATGCTGCAGCTGCAAAGCTTCAGCCGGGCGCTGCTGGTGTTTTTGACCGGCCCGCTGGGGATCGCCGGTGTGGCCGGGGCCCTGCTGATCCTGAATCGCCCCTTCGGTTTCGTGGCGCTGCTCGGTGTGATTGCGCTGATGGGCATGATTCAGCGCAACTCGGTGATCCTGATCGATCAGATCGAACAGGACCGCGCCCGGGGTGTGCCGACCTGGGACGCCATTGTCGAAGCCGCGGTGCGCCGTTTCCGTCCGATCGTGTTGACCGCGGCCGCCGCGGTGCTGGCGATGATCCCGCTGTCGCGCAGCGTGTTCTGGGGGCCGATGGCGGTGGCGATCATGGGCGGGCTGATCGTGGCGACCGCGCTGACCCTGCTGGCGCTGCCGGCGATGTATGCCGCGTGGTTCCGTGTCGAAAGAGCGCCGGCTATGCCTGAGAACCACGGCTAGAATACTGGGCTTTGAAAAACAGACGGGGCAGTCCGCGCTGACTGCCCCGCTTGCATTGCGCGGGTGGCGAAATTGGTAGACGCACCAGGTTTAGGTCCTGACGCCTTCAC
>DALYHR010000355.1:0-2211 GCA_031970775.1 Burkholderiaceae bacterium
TCAAACAAGCCGACGACCGGTCACGCCGGATTGCATTGCTGCGGGAGCTGCAGCAATCCACGAATCTCGATGCTTTTCAACGCAATTGGCTGCGCGACGAGCTTCAACGCCTGGAGCGCGGCATTCAGGGCGAGCGCGATGCGGCGCATTACATCGACAACGTCTTCCGCAACAGCGACAAGATCGCGGTGATTCATGACCTGCGCATCAGCGTCGATGGCGAGGTCGCTCAGATCGATCACCTGCTGGTGCATCGCGCACTGAGGTTCTATCTGCTGGAGTCCAAGAACTACAACGGCAATGTGCAGATCAATGACCGGGGTGAGTTCAGCGTCAGCTACGGGCAGGAACGGCTCTACGGCATCGAATCCCCGCTGGAGCAGAGCCGGCGGCACGAGCGGGTGCTTCGACGGCTTCTGGACAAGCTGGGCATCGCGGGTCGGGGCGGTTTGCCGCTGACCTTTCACCATGCCGTGTTGTTCCACCCGCGCGCGGTGATCACCCGGCCGGATCGCAAGGCGTTCGACAGCGATAACGTCATCAAGGCCGACCAGATCGGCACCTGGATCCAGGCCTATGACGACAAGGATCTGGCTGGCTTGAGCGTGCTGGGTGCCGTGATGAATCTTCACAGCATGGAGGCCACGCAGGGGTGGGCTGAGCAGCTGATCGGCTGCCATCGCCCTGCGCCGTTGTTTGAACTGCCCGAGTTCATGAAGCCCAAGGCTGCGCCGGTGCAGCCGCCCAGTCAGCCTTTGCCGACGCCGCCTTTGGCGTCTCCCCCGGTCGATCAACCCGCTGCGCCTGACGAGTCCTTGCGCCGCAAGCTGATCTGCGTGACGTGCCACCAGAAGATCAGCTTTGCCGAGGGCAAGTTCTGCTGGAGCAACGAGAAGCGCTTCGGCGGTTTCCAGTACTGCCGGGCGCATCAGGCCGGGTTATGAACTCAGGGAGTTGAAACGTGAACGACATCATTTGCCCGCATTGCAGCAAGGCTTTCAAGATCGACGAGGCCGGCTACGCCGACATCCTCAAACAGGTGCGCGACAGCGACTTCGAGCATCAACTGCACGAACGACTGGAGCTCGCAGAGCGTGACAAGCGGAGCGCTGTGGAACTCGCCCGGGCCCAGCTGACTGCCGAGTTGCAGAGGCAGGGTGCCGAACGGGAGTCGGAAATCCAGAGGCTCAAGGCGCAGCTGGAGGCCGGTGAGCTGACCCGCCAGCTGGCCGTCGCCCAGGCGCTGAGCGAAGTCGAAAAGCAGCGGGATGCCCTGAAGGCCCGGCTGTCCGAAGTCGCGCTGTCTCAGAAACTCGCCATTACCGAGGCGCTGGTCGGCGTCGAAAAGCAGCGCGACGAGCTGCAGGCCAGTCTTGCGCAGGTCCGACTGGAAAAGCAGTTGGCCGAGCAATCGCTCAAGGAGCGCTACGAAGTCCAGATCAAGGACCGCGACGACGCCATCGAACGCCTGCGTGACATGAAGGCGCGTCTATCCACCAAGATGGTGGGCGAAACGCTGGAGCAGCACTGCGAGACCGAGTTCAACCGCATCCGGGCCACCGCCTTCCCGCGCGCCTACTTCGAGAAGGACAACGATGCGAGTACCGGCAGCAAGGGCGACTACATCTTCCGCGACACCGATGAGTCGGGTACCGAGATCGTGTCCATCATGTTCGAAATGAAGAACGAGAGCGATACGACGGCCACCAGGAAGCGCCATGAGGACTTCCTGAAAGAGCTGGACAAGGACCGCACGGAGAAGGGCTGCGAGTACGCGGTGCTGGTCTCCCTGCTGGAGCCCGACAGCGAGCTCTACAACACCGGCATCGTCGACGTGTTTCACCGCTACCCGAAGATGTATGTGGTGCGCCCGCAGTTCTTCCTGCCCATCATCACGCTGCTGCGCAACGCGGCGATGAACGCGGTCAAGTACAAGGCCGAGCTGGCTCTTGTGAAGGCTCAGAACATCGACATCACGAACTTCGAGAACGAACTCGAAGGCTTCAAGGCCGCGTTTGCCAAGAACTACGACCTGGCTTCTCGCCGGTTTCAGACCGCGATTGACGAAATCGACAAGTCGATCGACCACCTGCAAAAGACCAAGGACGCGCTCCTGGGGGCCGACCGCAACCTGCGCTTGGCCAATGACAAAGCGCAGGACGTCACCATCAAGAAGCTGACCAAAGGCAACCCGACCATGGCTGCCAAGTT
>DALYHR010000356.1:0-2175 GCA_031970775.1 Burkholderiaceae bacterium
TTGCAGCACATCGCCGCCCACCACACCTCCCGGCGGGTGGACGACGACGTGATGGCAGATCTGCGGGCCTTCCGGGTAGAGCCGCTGCAACACGCGCAGCGGCCCCTGGTGCTGGTCGTGAGACACAGTGCGCCCGGGGCTGACTCCCTCTTCGCGCCAATAGCGCAGCTGGAGTCGAGCCAGCCAGGCGGCCGTGCCCTGCACCGTGGACCCGACGATCAGAAGCGGTGACGCACGCCGACCGAGACGGCCGAGCCCTTGACGTCGACGTTATCGAGCGAGTCGGACATCAGCACGCCGTAGACGTCGGTGCGCTGGCTCAGCGGGCGGTCATAGCCCAGCGAGAAGGTGTGACGGCCTGCGACCCCGGTGGCCTCATCGGCGCCGATCGCACCCCACTGCGCCAGGATCGCGGCTTGACCGAAGGGCACCTTGGCGCCGACGCCGCTGATCTTGTAGGTCTTGCCGGTGGTTTCATTGCTGACCGACCCGATCTGGGCGAAGAGCTTGGCCATGCCCAGGTCATAGGAGCCGCCGAGCTGCCAGGTCTTGGTGTTGTCGACCGTCGAGGTCGGGCTGTTGTCCTTCAGAACGCTCTGGGCTGCATAGGTCAGGGCGAGCGGGCCGGCAAAGTACATGACGTTGCCACCCCAGTTCGGGCCATGACCGCCTTCGCTGACGGCGTGGATCACGTTGGCGCTCAGGCCGCCGAAGTTCGGGCTGCTGTACTGCAGCGAATCGTTCCAGCCGGTGTCGCCGGTGACGGTGCCGCTGATGAAGTAGTGGCGGATCGAGGGCGAGAAGCCAAACGAGTCGCCGAAGGCGTTGAACACCAGGGTCGAGACGAACAGCGGTGTGGTGTTGCGGCCGGCCGAGACGCCGCCAAGGCGGGCCGACTTCAGGCCGACGGTGGCGCCGCGCGAGAACTGACCGTCGCCGGTGAAACGGCCCGATTGACCGGAGTCGGAGCGCATGAACTGCTCGACGCTGAACGAGGCGGTCACGCCACTGCCCAGGTCTTCGCTGCCGCTGATGCCAAACCAGCTGGTGCTCATGTTGCCGCTGTCAACGGTGCTCAGCTGCGTGCCGCCCGGGGCCTTGCTGGAGGTGACGCCGACGTCGATCAAGCCGCTGAGCTTGACGTTTGATTGAGCCTGCGCGGCGACAGGCAGAGCCGTGGCAGCGGCGATTGCGGTCAGGAGGGCAGTGCGTTTCATGAGTCTTGCCTTTCTAGGACTGTGGGAAAGGGGTGGGTGTAAGGGCGAATCACGCCGAAGGACTTGACCTGTATCAGGCCGTATCAGCCTGACGCGCAGCTTCCGCAGCGGCAGCCTGATTGTCTGAGCCCGAACCGTTGAACCAGAGGTTGAGCAGCACCGCCGACAGGGCGGACAGCAGGATGCCGGACTCCAGCAGCGGATGCAGTGCGTGCGGCATCTGTTGCGTCCAGCGCGGTGCGACCAGCGGCACCAGCCCGAAGCCGATCGAGATCGCCACGATGCTGAGGTTGTGGCGGTTGCCGTTGAAATCGACCCGCGACAGGATGCGCACCCCGGTGGCGGCGACCATGCCGAACATCACCAGCCCTGCGCCGCCGAGCACGAACTGCGGCACCGATTCGACCAGCGCGCCCATCTTGGGCAGCAGCCCGAGGCCGATCATGATCAGCCCGGCGGCCACGCAGACCCAGCGGCTCTTTACACCGGTCACCCCGACCAGCCCGACGTTCTGGCTGAAGCTGGTGTAGGGGAAGGTGTTGAAGATGCCGCCAATCAGCGTGCCCAGACCGTCGGTACGCAGGCCGGCCGACAGGTCGGCCCGGCTCAGCGGCTTGCCGGTCAGATCGGACAGCGCCAGGAACATGCCGGTCGATTCGATCATCACTACCACCATCACCAGCGACATGGTCAGGATCATCACCGGGTCGAAGGTCGGCAGGCCGAAGGCAAAGGGGGTGACGACGTCGAACCAGGCGGCCTTGGCCACCTTGTCCAGCCCCATCTTGCCCAGCGCGGCCGCCAGCAGGCAGCCGGCCACCAGCCCGAGCAGCACGGCGATGTGGGCGACAAAACCGCGACCGAAGCGGAACAACGCCAGGATCACGACCAGCACGAAGGCGGCGATGCCGAGGTTGTCGAGCGCGCCGTAGCCGGGGTTGTTGAGCATCGGCACCGG
>DALYHR010000357.1:0-2171 GCA_031970775.1 Burkholderiaceae bacterium
GTGTGCGGCGCTGGTCAGCAGGATCTCGCGCTCGGCCAGCGCCTTGCGCACCAGAGCGAACTCGGCGTGTTCCAGATAGCGCAGCCCGCCGTGAATCAGCTTGGTCGACGCCGAAGAGGTGTGGGCGGCCAGATCGTCGGCTTCGACCAGCATCACGCTCAGACCTCGCCCGGCCGCGTCGCGGGCGATCGCCGCACCGTTGATGCCGCCGCCGACGATCAGCAGATCGACCACCTGCGGCGGGTGAGAGGGTTCAGGAGGAGATTCCGGGGTTTCGGGCATCGCTGAGGCTCCTTGGGTTCCAATGCCGGAGCATTGCAGGTCGATTCTGCCGCGCCGTTGCAGCCCTGCGAGGATGGATGCATGACAACCGTTGTCCCGACGCCGCTGCCGATGCGACCGATGCCGGCCCTGCCCGGAGCCTACGAGCAGCTGGAATTGCGGCATGCCCGGCTCAGCCGCCTTGATCACCTGGGCGCAATGCTCGACTGGGACCGGCTGGTGTTTCTGCCTGCCGGAGCCGGGGCGGGGCGGGCCGCGGCGCTGGCCGAGCTGGAGTCGCTGATTCACGGCTTGCGCTCTGATCCGGCTTTGGCCGAGCTGATGGACCGGGCTGAACAGGAGGCGCTCGACCCGTCGCAGCGGGCCAACCTGCGCGAGATGCGCCGGCAGTGGTGTCTGGGTCAGGCTCTGCCAGCAGATCTGGTCGAGGCCCGCGCCCATGCGACGGTGGCTTGCGAACTGGCTTGGCGCGAACTGCGCGATGCGCTAGGCGGCCGTGGCGACTGGGGCGGCTACCTGCCGAGGTGGCGTGAAGTGGTGCGACTGGCCCGTATCGAGGCCGCCTATCTGAGCGATGCCTTGGGGTTGCGGCCTTATGACGCGCTGATGCAGCGCTTCGAGCCGGGCATGACCTCGGCCGAGCTGGACCGACTTTTTTCCGAACTGCGCAGCTGGCTGCCCGGGCTGTTATCCGTGGCCAGACAGGGTCAGGCCGGCTGGCCGGTCGATCCGGCCGAGCCGGGGCAGATCGATCGCGAGGCGCAACTGCGCCTTCACCGTAATGTGATGGCCTGGCTGGGGTTCGATTTCAGGCGCGGCCGCCTCGACGAATCGGTGCATCCCTGCACCTGCGGTGTGCCCGACGATGTGCGGCTGACCACCCGGCTAGGCCCCGACCGGGTGATCGACAACCTGCTGGCGACGATTCATGAAACCGGGCACGCGCTGTACGAGCAGCATCTGCCGCAGCGCTGGCGCAGCCAGCCGGTGGGCCGGGCGCGCTCGATGGCGATCCATGAAAGCCAGAGCCTGCTGTTCGAGATGATGCTGACCCGGCATCCGGTCGTGATCGCCGAGCTGTCGCGGCGCATCACGGCGCACCTGGGCGAGCATCCGGCCTGGACACCCGAGGTGCTGCAGCGTCGGCTGCTGCGGCTCAGTCCTGGCTTGATCCGCACCGAGGCTGACGAACTCAGCTACCCGCTCCACGTGATGCTGCGCTACGAGATCGAGCGCGACCTGATCGAATCCCGCATCGAGCCAGAGGATGTGCCGGCGTTGTGGAACGAAGGGCTCGCCCGGTATTTCGAGGTCGATCCGCTGGCTCACCCGGGCAGCGGGCCGATGCAGGATGTGCACTGGTCGGAAGGGTTGTTCGGTTACTTCCCCTGCTACGCCGTCGGCGCCATCGCCGCGGCCCAATGGCTGGCGACCATGCGGCGCCAGCCGGCTATCGATGCTGCGCTGAATCAGGCCGACCTGGGGCCGCTGCGGAACTGGCTGGATGGCGCGGTCTGGAGTCAGGCCTGTCTGCACGACACCCCGGCGTTGCTGCGCCGGTCTTGCGGCACCGAACTCGACACGGTTCATTACAAAATGCACTTGGAGGGACGATATTCCTGAACTGGGTTGTTGCCTTGATTCAGTGATCGCTGAACAATCGCGGCCTTGTTCCGCCCTTTGCCTCTGCCGGTTCTGCCATGACGCCCTTCGCTTCGATGAACGAAATCGACCTGCATCGCCTTGCGCCGCATGGCTTTGCGCGTTCATTCGCGAAGAACATGACGCTGATCTACCAGAACGACAGCACCGAGCAGATGTTTGTGCTGCTCAGCGGCAGTGCCCGGGTCTTCGTCACCGATGAGACGGGGCGCGAGGTGGATCTCGGC
>DALYHR010000358.1:0-2171 GCA_031970775.1 Burkholderiaceae bacterium
ATCTGGCCGGCATGAAGGACTCCAAGGTGATCGTCGCGATCAACAAGGACCCCGAAGCGCCGATCTTCAGCGTCGCCGACTACGGTCTCGAAGCCGATCTGTTTGCCGCCGTGCCGGAGCTGGTCAAGGCGCTCTGAGCCAGCCTTGAGCTGATCTCTTCTTTTTGATGACCCACCGGGGCGCCCGACTCTCGCAGCGTGGCGCCCCGGTTGTTTTTCACCCTTCGATTTTTCCAGGAGCAGTCCCATGTCCTATCGCGCCCCTGTCAAGGATTTCCTCTTCGCTCTCAAGGAACTCGCTGGCCTTGAGCAGCTGACTCAGATTCCCGCCTTCGAGGATGCCGGTCTCGATACCGCCGCCGCCGTTCTGGAGGAGTGCGCCAAGTTCAACGAAGGCGTGGTCGCCCCGCTCAACCGCCTCGGCGACACCCAGCCTTCGTCCTGGAAGGACGGCGTTGTCACCACCACGCCGGGCTTCAAGGACGCCTTCCGTCAGTTCGCCGAAGGTGGCTGGCAGGGCCTGCAACATCCGGTCGATTTCGGCGGGCAGGGCCTGCCCAAGACCATCGGTGCCGCCTGCGGCGAGATGCTCAACTCCGCCAACCTGAGCTTCGCGTTGTGCCCGCTGCTGACCGATGGCGCGGTTGAAGCGCTGCTGACTGCCGGCACCGACGAGCAGAAGGCGGTGTATTTGCCGCACCTGATCGACGGCAGCTGGACCGGCACCATGAACCTGACCGAGCCGCAGGCTGGCTCCGATCTGGCTGCGGTGCGCACCAAGGCCGAGCCGCAGGGCGACGGCAGCTACAAGATCTTCGGCACCAAGATCTTCATCACCTACGGTGAGCACGACATGTCGGACAACATCGTCCACCTCGTGCTGGCCCGCGTGGCCGGTGCACCGGAGGGCGTGAAGGGCATCAGCCTGTTCATCGTGCCCAAGTTCATGGTCGGCGCCGACGGCTCTTTGGGTGCGCGCAACGACGTGCACTGCGTCAGCATCGAACACAAGATGGGCATCAAGGCCAGCCCGACCGCGGTGCTGCAGTTCGGCGACCACGGCGGTGCGATCGGCTATCTGGTCGGCGAAGAAAACCGTGGCCTTGAGTACATGTTCATCATGATGAACGCCGCCCGCTTTGCGGTGGGTGTGCAGGGCATCGCGGTGGCCGAGCGCTCGTATCAGCAGGCGGCCGCCTACGCCCGCGACCGCATTCAGTCGCGTCCGGTCGATGGCTCGCTGCAGGCGGCTGGCCCGATCCTTCATCATCCGGACGTGCGCCGCATGCTGATGACGATGCGCGCCCTGACCGAAGGCTGCCGCTCGATGGCGCTGGTGGCCGCAGCCGCCTACGACACCGCGCACTACCACCCGGATGCCGACACCCGCAAGACCAATCAGGCCTTCTACGAGTTCCTGGTGCCGCTGATCAAGGGCTACTCGACCGAGATGAGCCTGGAAGTGACCAGTCTGGGTGTGCAGGTGCACGGCGGCATGGGCTTCATCGAAGAGACCGGCGCGGCGCAGCACTATCGCGACGCCAAGATCCTGACGATCTATGAAGGCACCACCGCGATCCAGGCCAACGATCTGGTCGGCCGCAAGACCGCCCGCGACGGTGGCGCCACCGCCCGCGCCATCGCTTCGCAGATCGAGCTGACCGAAGCCGCCCTGGCCGCCCGGGGCGAAGCCGCCTTTGCCGGCCGCCTGCAGGCCGCCCGTCAGGCCTTCCTCGACGCCGCAGGCTTCATCGCCGCCAACGCCAAGCCGCGCCCGAACGCCGCCTACGCCGGCTCGGTGCCGTACCTGATGCTCGCCGGCAACCTGATGGCCGGCTGGCAGATGGGCCGCGCCCTGCTGGCCGCGCAGGACAGCCTCAACGAAGGCGAGGACGTCGCCTTCATGCAGGCCAAGATCGCCACCGCGCGCTTCTACGCCGAGCACATCCTGGTCCGCGCTCCGGGCCTGCGCGACGCCATCGTCGAAGGCGCCGACTCGGTCTGCGCGATGGCGCTGGAGGCGTTCTAAAGGTTGACTCACCGCGCTGTCACTGCTGATGGGCCGGCTCGGCCGGATTTGCTGGATTCACCGGAGGTTGTCATGTCCCTGCCCCCCCTGTTCCGCTCGCTGCGCCTGCCGGTGATCGGCTCGCCGCTGTTCATCATCAGCAA
>DALYHR010000359.1:0-2140 GCA_031970775.1 Burkholderiaceae bacterium
GCAGCGATCAGCTCAGCGCGGTCAAGCGGGTGATCAAGGCGATGAAGCTCGACGAGGAGCGCTTCGTGCCCAAGCAGGTCGCCGGCTTCATCGCATCGAGCAAGGAAGACGGCCGCCGCCCCGCCGATGTCGAGGCCCACGACCCGCACGGCCGCAAGCTCATCGAGGTCTATCAGGCCTACGAGGATCAATGCCAGCGCGAAGGCGTGGTTGACTTTGCCGAGCTGCTGCTGCGCAGCTACGAGCTGCTGCGCGACAACGAGCCGCTGCGCGGCCACTACCGCGAGCGCTTTCAGCACATTCTGGTCGATGAGTTTCAGGACACCAACCGCCTGCAATACGCCTGGCTCAAGCTGCTGGCCGGCCTGCCGCACGAGCACGGCAGCGGCGCCGGCAACGCGATCTTTGCGGTCGGTGACGACGACCAGAGCATCTATGCCTTCCGCGGCGCACGGGTGGGCAACATGGCCGACTTCGAACGCGAATTCCGGGTGCGCGAAGTCGTCAAGCTGGAGCGCAACTACCGCAGCTTCGGCAACATCCTCGACAGCGCCAACGCGCTGATCAGCCACAACAGCCGGCGTCTGGGCAAGAACCTGCACACCGAGGCCGGCCCCGGCGAGCCGGTGCGGGTGATGGAGTCACCCAGCGACTTCGACGAGGCGCGCTGGCTGCTCGAAGAGATCCGCGCCCTGCACCGCGAAGGTCTGTTGCGAAGCGAGATCGCGGTGCTCTATCGCAGCAACGCGCAGTCGCGGGTGCTGGAGTCGACCCTGTTCAACGCCGGCATTCCCTACCGTGTCTATGGGGGCCTGCGCTTTTTCGAGCGCGCCGAAGTCAAGCACGCGCTGGCCTATCTGCGCCTGATCGAGAACCCCGACGACGACACCAGTTTCCTGCGCGTAGTCAACGTGCCGGCACGCGGCATCGGCTCGCGTTCGGTCGAGCAGTTGCAGGATCTGGCCCAAGGCCGCAGCAGCAGTCTGCAGGCGGCGATCGAGGGCCTGGAAGGCGCAGCCGGCAAAAAGCTCGCCACCTTCCGCAATCTGATTGCCGAGTTGCGCACGCTCACCCAGGGGCAGACGCTGCGCCAGATCATCGCGACGGTGCTGGAGCGCAGCGGGCTGCTGGAGATGTATCGCACCGAGAAGGACGGCGCCGACCGGGTCGAGAACCTGGAGGAGCTGCTCAACGCCGCCGAGGCCTTCGTCACCGTCGAGGGCTTCGGCCGCGATGCGCCGGCCACGACGACCGCCGCTTCAGCTGCGGCTGAGGGTGCGGAAGCGACTGGCGAGACGTTGTCGCCCCTGGCCGCCTTTCTCAGCCACGCCGCGCTCGAAGCCGGCGACAACCAGGCGCTGGCCGGACAGGATGCGGTGCAGCTGATGACGGTGCACAGCGCCAAGGGGCTGGAGTTCGACGCCGTCTTCATCACCGGGCTGGAAGAGGGACTGTTTCCGCACGAGAACGCGCTCTCGGATGCCGACGGGCTGGAAGAGGAGCGGCGGCTGATGTACGTGGCGATCACCCGGGCGCGTAAGCGCCTGTACCTGAGCCACAGCCAGACCCGCATGCTGCACGGCCAGACCCGCTACAACGTGCGCAGCCGCTTCTTCGACGAGCTGCCCGAAGGCGCGCTGAAATGGCTCAGCCCCAAACAGGGCAGCTTCCAGAACTCGCAGGCTCATGGCAGTGGCTATGGCGCGGGCTACGGCAGCGGTGGCGGATTTGGCAGCGGATTCGGCGGCGGCTGGCAACAGCAGCGCCAGCAGCGTGCGGCGCCCTGGGCTGCGGCTGCGGCGTCCGCTCCAGCGGCTCCACCCGCCCCGGCCTTTGCGGCAAAGCCGGTCACGACCCCGGACGGCGAGCGCCTGCGCCAGGGTCAGGCGGTGTTTCACACCAAGTTCGGCGAAGGCGTGATCGTCACCCTCGAAGGCCAAGGCAACGACGCCCGCGCCCAGGTGCGCTTTCACCGCCACGGCACCAAATGGCTAGCGCTGTCGATCGCCAAGCTGACAGCGATTGAGTAAGTCAACCCGGTGGGCAATCGCCCGGCTTCAGGGCTTGGCGGCTCCAGCGGCAGCGCCCGAAGCCGCCGGCAGCGGCGGCATCAGGTTCTGGGTCGGCAGGCCGGCGAAAT
>DALYHR010000360.1:0-2129 GCA_031970775.1 Burkholderiaceae bacterium
GGGCGGTCTGGTTGACAGCGATGCGCTCGGGCAAATTGAAGGCCACGGTGCCTTTGCGGGCAGCGCCGAGGGCGGCGTCGGTGCGATCGAAATCCGATGGGGCAGGACCGGCGGCGGGCGGATTGCGCTCAAGTTCCTCCAGAGCCGCATCAACGCTGGTCTGCACAGCCGTCACCCGCCGCGGCAGCGGCCGCCTGGGTGCAGGTCCTCCGGCCCCCATGGCCGCGGGAGGGCCTGGGGGTGCGGCCTGCGGGGCAGCGGGGGCGGGACTGGGTGCGGGATTCGGCGCCGGTTTGGGCGCCGCCTTGGGCATCGGTGCAGGAGCCGGCGGCGGCGGTGGAGGCAAGGCTTCAGCCGGCGCCCCGACCGTCACACTGGGCGGACGCACCGCGGAGCCGCCGTTGGCGCTGGACGAGCCGGTCATCAGCGTCGGGTCGGTAGCCGGGCAGCCGCTCAGCAGCACACCGAGCAGAAGGGCACAACCCAGAACACTCGTGCGAAGCGCAATCTTCATGGTGGAGTCTCGCCAAGAGGAGCGCCCGCAGAAGGCGCCGATAATCGTCCCCCCATTCTGCTGTGTGCCGCCCGTGGCACCCCACGTCGTTCGCCATGAATTCCGAAATTCAAACCAGCTTTTTCTGGCACGACTACGAAACCTTCGGCACCCAGCCGCGGCGCGACTGGCCGGCGCAGTTCGCCGGGGTGCGCACCGATGCCGATCTGGTCGAGATCGACGCCCCCGTGCAGTTCCACTGCCAGCCGCCGCTGGACCGGCTGCCCGAGCCCGAAGCCTGCCTGCTGACCGGGCTGACCCCGCAGCGAGTCGCCCACGATGGCCTGATCGAGGCGGAATTTGCCCGACGCATTCACGCCGAGCTGTCCCGGCCCGGCACGATCGGGGTCGGCTACAACTCGATCCGCTTCGACGACGAGGTCAGCCGCTTTCTGTTCTGGCGCAACCTGATCGAACCCTATGGCCGCGAGTGGCAAAACGGCTGCAGCCGCTGGGATCTGCTCGACGCGCTGCGTTGCGCCTGGGCCCTGCGACCGGACGGCATGGTCTGGCCGACCCACCCGGATGGGCGGCCCTCCTTCAAGCTGGAGGATCTGAGCGCCGCCAACGGCCTGCCGCACGACAGCGCCCACGATGCGCTGTCGGACGTGCGCGCCACCCTGGCGCTCGCCCGCAAGTTGCGTCAGGCCCAGCCGCGGCTGTTCGACTTTTGTCTCAAGCTGCGCAGCAAAGCCGCGGTGCAAAAGGAAATCGCCACCGCGCAGGGTCAGGGCCGGCCGTTTCTGCACATCTCGGGCATGTACGGCACCGACCGTGGCGGGCTGGCGGTGGTGTGGCCGCTGGCCAATCACCCGGTCAACCGCAACGAGGTAATCGTCTGGGATCTGGCCTTCGACCCGGCCGAGCTGATGACGCTCGATGCCGAAACCGCCCGCCGGCGCCTGTTCAACCGCGCCGAAGCCCTGCCAGCCGGTGAGACCCGGCTGCCGATCAAGACGATCCACATCAACAAGTCGCCGGTGGTGATCAGCTCGCTGGGCACGCTCAGCCGCGAGCGCGCCGCGCACTGGGGCATCGACCTCGATCAGGCGCTGCGCCACGCCGAGGTGGCCGCGCAGCTCAGCCCCAGCCTGCTCGGCCTGTGGACCGAGGTGTATGGCGAGCCGGCCAACCCCGCTGAAAACCGGGCCGCCGCACGGCCGGATGTCGACGAGGATCTGTACGGCGGTTTCCTCTCGGCCAACGACCGCAAGCTGCTCGATCAACTGCGCGCGATGTCCTTTGAAGCGCTTGCGGTGCGGCTGATCGACCGGCCGCCGCTGTTCGAGGACGAACGCCTGGACGAGCTGCTGCTGCGCTACCGCGCCCGCAACGCCCCGCAGACGCTGGAGCCAGCCGAACAGCAACGCTGGCAGCAACATTGCCACGCCCGGCTGATCGAAGGCCAGGGCGGCGCGCTGACGCTGGAGGCCTTCATGAACCGGCTCGACGCGCTGGGGCAGGCGCTTTACGGCGAGGACGACGGCACGGACAGTGCCGCCGAGCCTGACGAAGCCGCGCTGGAGCGGGCCGAAGCGATCCTGTCCGACCTGCAGGACTGGGCCGGGCAGATCGC
>DALYHR010000361.1:0-2127 GCA_031970775.1 Burkholderiaceae bacterium
AAGCGCGCCCTACCACGCGCACCCGTGCCAGTTTGTTCTGGCAACACAAGGTGCATCTCAACGAGGATGTGATTGACGCCTCTTATCGCTGGTACCGCGACAGCTGGGGCATCACCAGCCAGACCGTCGATCTGCGTTATCGCTTCGAGACAAACCTGGCGGGCGGGCTTTATCTGGAACCCCATTGGCGCGGTTATCGTCAGTCAGCCGCGGATTTCTATCGGCCGTGGCTGAACTCAGGTTCTGACTACACCACTGGCGTTGGCGCTTCGGTGTCCTACGCCTCGGCGGACCCCCGTTTGGCCGCGCTGACGGCGACCACGGTGGGGCTCAAGCTGGGCCTACCCTTGGCCAATCGCCGTGAACTCGGCCTGCGCCTGGAAAATTACCAGCAAATCGTCGATCAACCGGCGGTCATCCCCGTGGGTATTGGCACAGACAAAGTGGCTCCGGACCTAAAAGCCACCGTACTGGTTCTGAATTACTCCTTCGAATATTGAGGCGCGACATCATGCAAACCCTCATCGCTTTGTTGTCAAAAGCTCGCTTGCTGATCGGTATCGCGTCGGTGGCTGCCCTGTGCTCCGGTTGCTCCTCGTTGGGCGTTCAGCCCTGGGAACGCGATTTGATGGCCAAGCCTTCGATGCAGCTCAGCCCCTCGGCGGTCGATGCGTCGGTCGATGACCACACCTACTTCAGCAAGGAAGCCGCAACCGGTGGACGTGGCTTTGGCGGCGGAGGCTGCGGATGCAACTAAGCGAGGGGGCCTCGGTGCGTGTAGCCTTGACCACTGCGACGGCCACACTGTTGTCAGCAACAGCATCAGTTGCTGAAGCCGGAAGCCTCAATGGCCCATCCATACCCTGGCAAGTCGATGCCGCGCTGTACTCCTACAAGGAGTCCGCAGGCCGCGTGGGTGCTGTAGAGCCCATGTTTTCTGCGCGTCGGACCGATGCCTTCGATCGTACAGTGTCGATCCATGGCTCCTACGATGCCGTGAGCGGGGCATCCCCAACTGGGGCAGTCCCTGACCCCCTCCATCCATCGGTGCCGATGGACCCCAACTTCAAGGATCAGCGACTTTCACTCAGCGCGGGTTACGATCGCCCTTGGGGATTGGATCGTCGTCTCAGTTGGGGTGCGGGGTTTTCCTCAGAGGGGGATTTCACTTCCTTCTCGGGAAACACAGCAATATCACGCGATCTCAACAATAAGAACACGACACTGAGTGCGGGGTTTGGCCTTGAGATCGATGTCATCAATCCGAATGGCGGCCCCCCTGAGCCGATGTATTCGCCCAATAACCAGCATCAGGCTGTTGTCTGCTCTACTGCACCATCGACCGGCAAGACTACATGCGGCAGTGGCGCAGGAAGCAAGAGCCGGACAGTCCTCAGCGGCATGGTGGGCATCACCCAAGTGGTTACTCGTCGCTGGCTCTCGCAGTTCAATTTGACGCTTGAAAGCGGCTCCGGCTATTACAGCGATCCTTACAAGGTCGTATCGATCGTCACGACATCCGGAGTTCCCTCGGCGGACTCCTACATCGCAGAAGGTCGGCCGGACACAAGAACGCGGACGGGCCTGTACTGGCAGCACAAGATTCACCCGTTCTCTCAGGACGTGATCGATGTGTCCTATCGCTGGTATCGTGACAACTGGGGCATCACATCAGGCACGTGGGATCTGAAGTACCGCTTCGAGATTGGGAACTCGTTCTACATTGAACCCCACTGGCGGCGCTACCAGCAAACAGCTGCCGACTTCTACCGTCCGTGGCTCCTGGAGGGGGTCGACTACAGCAGCACAACTCACCAAGCTGCGATGGGCTTTGCCTCGGCCGATTCCCGACTCGGGGAGTTCACCGGACGCACTCTGGGCATCAAGGTTGCCGCGGCTCTAGGACGTGATGAAGAACTCAGCCTACGTTTCGCAAGCTATTCCCAGGTACATACCCAGCCAGCAAATGCTCCGGGGTGGCTAAGTACGACGCAGATCGTGCCGGACCTCAAGGCTGCCATGCTCGTCGCTGGCTATAGCTTCAAGTACTGAACTCGACTCTCCTGGAGGTCGTTGTCGGGGCTGCTCCTTGAAGAGGCAGCCCTTTTTTTTGAACCCCGATTCAGT
>DALYHR010000362.1:0-2100 GCA_031970775.1 Burkholderiaceae bacterium
ACGACCCGGCGGTGCTGATGCGGCGTCAGAACCTGCGCCGCGCCCTGCTGGCCTGTCTGCTGCTGGCCCAGGGCACGCCGATGCTGCTGATGGGCGACGAACTCGGCCACAGCCAGCAGGGCAACAACAACGCCTACTGCCAGGACAACGAACTGACCTGGCTGGACTGGGGGGGCGCCGACAGTGACCTGCAGCAGACCGTTTCAAGGCTGCTGCAGCTGCGCCGCAACGAGCCGGCGCTGGCGCGCGAGCGCTGGATCGATGACGGCGAGGCGCTGTGGCTGGAGCCCGATGGCCGACCGATCGAGGGCGACGCCTGGCACGACCGTCAGGGCCCGACCGCCCGTGCGCTGATGATCCGGCTTGGCCCGGTGTTGCTGCTGATCAACGCCGCTTCGACGTCCTTGCCGCTGTCTTTGCCCGGGGGCGACTGGCGGCTGTACTTTGCGTCTCACCGCCCATGCGGTGCCCCCGAACCGACCGACGAGCTGCCGGCACGCGCCGTGCTTGTCTACCGACTTGAGGAACTCTGCTGATGACCGTTTCTTCTGCTTTTCAGGCTTCGTGGACCGTGCGCGAGCAGGCCACCGAGCCCTTTGCCGACCAGCGCCCCGGCACTTCGGGGCTGCGCAAGAAGGTCAGCCACTTCGCCCGCCCGCACTACCTCGAGAACTTTGTGCAGGCGCTGTTCGACGTGCTCTCCGACCCCGCCTGCGGCACGGGTGATCCACGCGGTGCGACCCTGGTGCTGGGCGGCGACGGCCGTTTCCACAACCGGGTGGCGGTATTGACCATCCTGCGCCTGGCTGCGGCACAGGGCTGGGGCCGGGTGCTGGTCGGGCAGGGCGGCTGGCTGTCGACCCCTGCGGCGAGCTGTGTGATCCGGGCCCGCGGCGCCTACGGCGGCATCATCCTGTCGGCCAGCCACAACCCGGGTGGGCCGGATGGCGACTTCGGCATCAAATACAACATCGCCAATGGTGGCCCGGCGCCGGAGCGGCTGACCGAGGCGGTCTACGCCCGCTCGCGTGTGATCGACCGCTACCGGCTGCTGGAGGGCGGGGCCGACATCGACCTCGGCACCCTGGGTGAGCAGCGTCTGGGCGACATGATCGTCGAGGTGATCGACCCGGTGGCCGACTACGCGGCCTTGATGGAAAAACTCTTCGACTTCGAGGCGATGCGCGCCTGGTTTGCTGCCGGGCACCGCATGCGCTTTGATGCGATGAGCGCGATCGGCGGCCCCTATGCCAAAGCCATTCTCGAAGGCCGGCTCGGTGCGCCGCTCGGCACAGTGGTGCATGGCGAGCCGCTGGAGGACTTCGGCGGCCACCACCCCGACCCCAACCCGGCCCATGCCGAGGAGCTGATCGCCGCCATGGCCGCAGCCGATGCGCCCGATTTCGGCGCGGCTTCGGATGGCGACGCCGACCGCAACATGATCGTTGGACGCAACTTTGTCGTCACCCCCTCCGACAGTCTGGCGGTGATGGCGGCCAACGCGACGCTGATTCCGTGCTATCGCGCCGGGCTGTCCGGTATCGCACGCTCGATGCCGACCTCGCAGGCCGCCGACGTGGTGGCCAAGGCGCTGGGCATCGAGTGCCACGAGACGCCGACCGGCTGGAAGTTCTTTGGCACCCTGCTCGACGCCGGCCGCGCCACGTTGTGCGGCGAGGAAAGCTACGGCACCGGCTCGAACCATGTGCGTGAAAAGGACGGCCTGTGGGCGGTGCTGTTCTGGCTGAACCTGCAGGCGGCTACGGGGTTGTCAGTCGAGCAGTTGGTGCGGGCGCACTGGACGCGCTTTGGTCGCCATATCTATTCGCGCCACGACTGGGAAGGCGTTGCCACCGAGCGCGCCGATGCCCTGATGGCCGCGCTGCGAGCCGCATTGCCACAGCTTGGCGGTACCGACGTTGCCGGGCTGGGCCGTCTGGCCGTGGCCGACGACTTTGCCTATACCGACCCGATCGACGGCTCGGTGTCGACCCGGCAGGGCATCCGCCTGATCTTTGAAGGCGGCTCACGCGTGGTGCTGCGCCTGTCGGGCACCGGCACCGAAGGGGCGACGCTGCGGGTCTACCTTGAACGCTACGA
>DALYHR010000363.1:0-2090 GCA_031970775.1 Burkholderiaceae bacterium
TCCAGGCCAGGCCCTTGGCGCCGTAGATCTTGACGAACTCGGTGTAGCCGTCGATCTCGCCACGGCTCATTGCGCCGCCGCCGGGCACGCGCAGCGCCACGACGCGGCCGCCCTTCATCGTCGCCGGGGTCGAGAAGACCTTGAAGTCGACCGTGCCCATCGCGTCGGTCAGTTCGGTGAACTCCAGCTTGACGCGCAGGTCCGGCTTGTCGGAGCCGAAGCGGAACATCGCCTCGCTGTAGGGCATGACCGGGTAGTCGCCCAGCTCGACGTTCATGGTCTTCTTGAAGACGTGGCGGATCATGCCTTCGAACATCGAGCGGATTTCCTCTTCGCCGAGGAAGCTGGTCTCGATATCGATCTGCGTGAACTCGGGCTGACGGTCGGCGCGCAGGTCCTCGTCACGGAAGCACTTGGTGATCTGGTAGTAGCGGTCGAAGCCCGCCACCATCAGCAGCTGCTTGAAGAGCTGCGGCGACTGCGGCAGCGCGAAGAAGTGGCCATCGTGCACGCGGCTGGGCACCAGATAGTCGCGCGCGCCTTCCGGGGTCGACTTGGTCAGCATCGGTGTTTCGATGTCGATGAAGCCGTTCTCGTCGAGGAACTTGCGCACCTCCATCGCCACCTTGTAGCGCAGCATCAGGTTCTTCTGCATCTGCGGGCGACGCAGGTCCAGCACGCGGTGCGTGAGCCGCGTGGTCTCGGAGAGGTTGTCATCGTCGAGCTGGAACGGCGGCGTCACCGACGGGTTGAGCACTTCCAGCGTGTGGCAGAGCACTTCAACCTTGCCGCTGACCAGGTTGGCGTTCTCGGTGCCGGTCGGGCGGGCACGCACCAGGCCGGTGATCTTCAGGCAGAACTCGCCCCGCACCGCTTCGGCCACCTTGAACATCTCCGGGCGATCCGGATCGCAGACAACCTGCACCAGACCTTCGCGGTCGCGCAGGTCGATGAAGATCACGCCGCCGTGATCGCGGCGACGATGGGCCCAGCCCATCAGGGTGATGGTCTGGCCGAGCAGGGCCTCGCTGACGAGGCCGGCATAGGAAGTGCGCATGGGCTTTTGCAGGTTTCTTGTGAACTGTGTTCGGAGGTGAGCGGGCGGCCGGGACGGCTTCAGCTCAGCTTGGCGGGTCGGGTGGTGCGGCCGGATTCGGCCACCACGCCCATCGAGATGATGTACTTCAGCGCCTCATCGACGCTCATCTCCAGGGGGATGACATCGCTGCGGCGCATCATCAGGAAGAAGCCCGAGGTCGGGTTCGGGGTGGTCGGCACGTACAGGCTGACGAATTCATCCTGCATGTGTTCGGCCACCACGCCGCTGGGCTTGCCGGTGACAAAGGCGATGGTCAGCGATCCGGGGTGCGGATAGCGGACCAACACGGCTTCGCGAAAGGCCTGGCCGTTGCTGGAGAACAACGTGTCCGAGACTTGTTTGACCGAGTTGTAGATCGATTTGACGATCGGGATGCGCGACAGCAGCTGATCCCAGCGCTCCAGCGCCCACTGCCCGACCACATTGGTGACGAAGACCCCGGTCAGCAGCAGCAGCGACAGCAGGATCGCCACGCCCAGCCCTGGCACGTGAATCAGCGTGTCGAGCAGGCCGCGGGCACTGGCCGGCATGATGGCCGACACGCCGCTGATCACCACGTCGAAGACGCCGTCGAGCAGGTTGATGACCCAACGGATCACCCAGACGGTGATCGCCAGGGGCAGCCAGGCCAGCAGGCCGGCGACGATGTATTTCTTCACAGGGGTGGGCGCTTCGAGGGGTCAGTGACAGGCGCAGGAGCCGCCACAGGGGGTGGCGGGGCCGCTGCTGTCGGAGGACGACGTCGCGGAAGAAGCGGTTTCGGTCGGTGCGGGTGTCGAGGTGCCGCCCGAGCCCGCAGTCGAGCCGCGGAAGTCGGTGGCATACCAGCCCGAGCCCTTGAGCTGGAATCCGGCAGCGGTGATCTGCTTGGTGAAGGCTTCAGCGCCACAGGCCGGGCAGGTGGTCAGCGGGGCGTCGGAGAGCTTCTGCAGCACATCCTTGGCGTGGCCGCAGGCATTGCAACGGTAGGCGTAGATCGGCATGGTCGGGT
>DALYHR010000364.1:0-2060 GCA_031970775.1 Burkholderiaceae bacterium
CAGCCGGTCCTTGCCGTACATGATCTTGGACAGGAAGTAGCCCTTGATGCAGTTCAGGCCGCGGTTGACCGGCGCTTCCGGGTCGCCCTGGGTGGCGACGACGCGGCCTTCCTGCACCCCGATCATCACCGAGCAGCCGGTGCCGCAGAAGCGGCAGGGTGCCTTGTCCCAGCGCACGGTGCCATCGGTCGCACCCGCCTTGGGCGCGGGGGCTGCTTCGGTGCTCAGCGGGATGCCGGCTGCGGCAGCGCTGGCCGCCAGGGCCTGGGACTTGAGGAAATCACGACGATTGGCTTGCATGGATCAGGCTCCACCGGCCACGGTCCCTCGAAGGAGGTGACCTGAGGCATCTGTTCGGGCGGAAGGACCATTCCTCCCGGGAGCTCGATCCTGACCGTTCAGGCGCACCGCTGTCCTTGAACTGGTTCAAGTCGGCGGTGGATATTCTGATGGCGTCGAATTGCCAAGTCTGCTACGCCAGGCCCGGTAGTCGAGTGCCTCGCTGCCGGCCGGCGCGGGGGAGTCCGGGCCGGAATATTCATAGACCAGCGAGGTGCCGAGCACCTCAGGCCAGATCGCGATCTGGCCGAGCCGGTCGGCTGCCACCACCGGGGGCTGGGCCTCGGGCAGGTCTTCGAGCACCAGCACCATGCGGCCGTCCCCCGGGTCCAGGGCCACGTCGAGCCCGGGCAGACCCTGCAGGCGCTGGCGCAGCGCGTCCAGCGACTCGGGCCGCGCCCGCAACACCACGCCCAGAATGCTCATGCTGCCGACTCCTCGTCGATGCCTCTTGAAGGGGCCGACTGTGTCACATCCCTCGCCGCGCAGCCTTGAAGCAGTTCAAGCCCGCTCGACGTGCCTTTGCCGGGTGTAGAGAAAGTCGATCACCGCCTTGCGGCAGTGCAGATAGCGCGGGTTCTCGGCCAGGGCGACGCGGTCGCGTGGGCGGGGTAGGTCGACGGCGAGGATTTCACCGATATGGGCGGCCGGGCCGTTGCTCATCATCACGATGCGGTCCGATAGCAGCACCGCCTCATCGACGTCGTGCGTCACCATCACGGTGGTGCAGCCGATGTTGGCCACCAGGGTCAGCAGCTCGTCCTGCAGCTTGGCGCGGGTCAGGGCGTCGAGCGCACCGAAGGGCTCATCGAGCAGCAGCACCTTGGGCTGCATCGACAGCGCGCGGGCGATGCCGACCCGCTGTTTCATGCCGCCGGAGATTTCACCCGGGCGTTTGTGAGCCGCGTGGGTCAGGCCGACCATCTCCAGCGCCGATTCGGTGCGGCTGCGCAGCAAGGCGCGGCCCTCGGTGGCGCCGAACACCCGCTCCACCGCCAGATGGACGTTGTCGAAGCAGGTCAGCCAGGGCAGCAGCGAATGGTTCTGGAACACCACCGCCCGCTCCGGGCCGGGGCCGGCGATCTCGCGGTTGGCGCACAAGAGCACCCCTTCGCTGGGCCGGGTCAGCCCGGCGATCAGATTCAGCAGGGTCGATTTGCCGCAGCCCGAGTGGCCGATCAGTGCGATGAACTCGCCCTGGGCGATCGACAGCGACACATCCTGCAGGGCGCAGAACGGGCCACGGTCGGTCTCGAAGGTCTGGGAGACCTTCTGGATGTCGATGTAGCGTGCTTGCATGGGGCTCTCCGCAATCAAAAAGGGCGTGCAAAGGGCGTTCTTTAGGCCGAGGCCGAATCGTGGGTCAACGCGCGGGCCAGGGCGATCAACGCCTGCTCCAGCAGCAGACCGACGCCACCGATGACGAAGATCGCGATCAGGATGTGGTTGACGTTCAAGTTGTTCCACTCGTCCCAGACCCAGAAGCCGATGCCCACGCCGCCGGTCAGCATTTCGGCAGCGACGATCACCAGCCAGGCAGTGCTGACCGCCAGCCGCACCCCGGTCAGCACATGCGGCAGCGCCGAGGGCAGCAGGATGGTGGTGAAGACCTTCCACTCCGACAGTTGCAGCACCCGGGCGACGTTGAGGTAGTCCTGCGGCACCTGCTTCACACCGGCGGCGGTGTTGATCACCATCGGCCAGATCGAGCAGATGAACAG
>DALYHR010000365.1:0-2021 GCA_031970775.1 Burkholderiaceae bacterium
GACCGTGTCCCCGGCTGCCAGCGTCAGCCAGGACGCCGGGTAGTCGATCTGGTAGTCCCGCGACAGCGCAAAACCATCCAGCACGGTTTCGTCGGGGGCACGGAAGGCGCAGTGCACGGTGCTGCCCGCCACCGTGACGGGGGTCAGCAGTCCTGCACTGCGGGCCGCCTCGTACAATGTCGCGACATCCATCAGGCAGCAACGAGCTTGATCAGCACGCCAGGGCGATGGCACATCGGCAGGGGGTTGCTCTGCGTGTGCAGATCAGTGCCCCGATCAAACTTGCGTGGCTCCTGCTTGGCATACAGCGGCTGGCCGATGGTGTTCACGGTCTCGTTGAAGTCCGCTGGCGCGAAGTAGGTCGCGAAGGTATCCACCGTGCCGACCGGGAAGGCATGGGCTTCCCCTGCGGCAATGAAGCGGCGCGACCCCAGCGTGCCGTCGGCCTGCACAAAGGAAGCCTGGCCACGGTATTCCTCGAAGGTGATGCCGCTGTAGCTGAAGCCCGAGCGCATGTCGTTGATCAGCACTGCGCCCTGCTGCCAGTTCTGGTAGGCGGTCTTGACCTCCTTGTGGGTGGTCAGTGCCCGGAAGAACTCGGTCGAGCACAGCACATGCACGCCGGTCGAGAACTCGCCGGTGAGCCCATCTTCCATGAGGCCCAGCAACTCGAGGCAGGCAGTCTTGATTTGCCCGTTGTCGGCCGCCGTCGAAAACTCGAAGGACACCGATTGCGCAGTGATGTCGAACTCGTCGAACAGATCGACGAGCTCACTGCCATCAGCGTCGAGGATCTTGCCCTTGAGCGCACCCATGCGCAGATGCTCCAGGGTGATCGCGTGCTTGTTGCGCATGGTCTCCAGATGGCGGGCCATGACACCGCCGATGGCTTCCATTTCGGTTTCGGAACCGAAGGCGCGCAGTCCTTGCACTTCCTCGGGCAGCACCACGTCGTCGTGGGGGATGTGCGGGATCACGAAGGAGCGCAGGTTGCGCTTGCCACGTTCACCCACCGTGCCGGGCGAACCGGGCGCCCGGGTGGGCAGCAGGTTCAGACGACCGGCGTACTCCTCGACGATGATCTGCCGGGTGCGCACCGGCTTGGCCGGGAACAGGTTGAGTTGCTCCAGCCGCCCATAGCGGTTGGGCAGGAGGTTGATGGCGGCCGTCAGGCTGGCCATCGAGAAGCCGGGGTTTTCAAAAGGGTTCTGCATTTGGGATCTCCAGAAATGACGAAACCCGCCAGCGGCGGGTTTTGGGGGGAGTGAAACGGAGCGTTGGAAGTGGGTCAGGCGCTATCGCGGGCCAGGACTCCACGTTCTGCGAGTTGCTCGATGGCAGCCGCTTTATGCGCAGTGCTGATGCCGGTCGGCCAGACCAATGCGCCGCGCGCAACGATGGCGTGGCGGGCGATCAGGATCGCGTCCTCACGGTCGATCAGCGTCGCATCGACGTCATTGCCGAGCACGCCAACGGCGGTTTCCGTGCCGTCCGAGGCGCTCGGGTCGAGGGCCTTGAGCTTGGCGGTAGCCGTTTCGCGGCCCACCACGGTACCCAGCGACAGGTTCTGCGCGGCCGCGACGGTGTCCTGGTCACGCGAGTAGAGATTCGGCGCTTCGTACTTCAACAGGTCGCCGAGATTCTTGGGTTGAGAGACAGTGGGCATGGCTTACTCCTTGGCGGTGAGTTTCTTGACGGCAGCGACCACCGGACTGTTTTCCGGGTGCTGGCTGGTTCCTGCCTCGGCGGTGATGCGCGAGGCGATTTCGGGTTGGTCGGCACGGGCGTCGAGCAAGGCGCGGCGCACCTGCGCTTCCGAGAAGCCTGCTGCGAGGAATTCCGCCGTGCGTTGGGACTGGCCCGCGATCAGGCACATCTCTGCAATGGCCTGTGCTTGGCCGCGCCCGCTGGCAAAGGACTGCGCCAGTGCGGCTTGGGCCGCAGGCGTCGGTTGCGAATCGCTGTCGGTCTGCGGCTGGTCGCCCTGTGGGGCGGTGTCGGCCGGATCGCTCGGGTTTTCG
>DALYHR010000366.1:0-2018 GCA_031970775.1 Burkholderiaceae bacterium
CACATCCCCGGTGCGCTCAACATCGAGTGGCGCCGCGTCTTTGCCGAGCGCGCCAAACTGCCGAAGGACCGCACCATCCTGGTCTACTGCAACACCGGCTCGTTCTCCGGTCAGGTGGCGATGGCGCTGCGTATGGACGGCTTTGAGAACGTGCGCATCCTGCACGGCGGTTTTGGCGAGTGGAAGGCGCGTGGCGGGCTGGAGGCGGCGCGCAAGGGTGCGGCCCGCTAAAGGGGGGCGGCCTTAAGCCGTCGCGACAGGGGTGTCCGGCACAATGCGCCCCTTTGATCTTTTTGCCCTCCGAGTCCCTACGATGCTGCGCCGACTGTCCGCCCTGCTCGCTGCCCTGTGCACCCTGTGTTCCCTGCTGCTGATCAGCGCCCCGGCCCAGGCTGGCGGCGGTCCGTTCGGCATCGACACCTACCACGAACCCAACGACACCGGCATTTGGGCGCGCAAGAATCAGCTCGCCCTCGATGGGGTGGTGCTGGTCGGCGTATTGGGCACGGCGTTCTGGGAAGGCACTGATTCGGCCAGCGGCCAGCTCGCCTGGAAGACCATCGACAGCATGGTCGCCACGGCGATCACCACCTCGGTGATGAAGGAAATCTTCACCCGCAAGCGCCCGTCCCAGTCGACCAACCCGAACGACTTCTTCGCCGGCCCGGGCTATCAGAGCTTCCCCAGCGGTGAGGCGGCGATGATGGCTGCGGCCGTTGCGCCCGCCATCGCGATGTACGGCGACAGCAACCCGGCGGTTTGGGGCCTGCTGGCGCTGCCGATCTACATGTCGGCAGCCCGGATGGAGGTCAACGGCCACTGGCTGTCCGATGTGCTGGTGGCCAGCGCGATCGGCGGTTACGTCGGCACCAAGATGGCCGCCCGCAACAGCCCCTGGGTGCTCGGCCTGACCGCCGATGGCGCCTTCGTCGGCTGGAAGAAGAAGTTCTGATGGCGTGAGCACGCTGCTGCCGCGCCTGATTCACGCCGCGCTGACGCTGCTGGGCGTGATGGCGCTGGTGTTTGTGCTGTTCCACGCCTTCGGCGGCGACCCGGCCGAGATCCTCGGCGGGCTCAACGCCCGGCCCGAGCAGATCGCGTCGATCCGCGAGCAACTCGGGCTTGACCGGCCGCTGTGGGTGCAGTTCGGCCGCTATCTGGGGCAGATCGTCTCGCTCGACTTCGGGCGCAGCTGGGCGACTCAGGAGCCGGTGGCGCAGATCCTCGCCAGCCGGCTGCCGGCCACGCTGACGGTGATGGGCCCGATCCTGCTGCTCGAAGTGCTGCTGGCGATTCCGCTGGCGCTGGCCGTGGCGGTGTTGCGCGGCTCGCTGACCGACCGACTGCTGATGGGTCTGACCACGGTGGCGATGTCGATCAGCTTTCTGGTCTACGTCATCGTCGGCCAGTGGCTCTTTGCCTTCGAGCTCGGCTGGTTTCCGGTGCAGGGCTGGAGTACCCAGGCCTGGCGCAACCTGATTCAGTACGCGCCGCTGCCGATCGGGTTGGCCGTGCTGGTCGGGCTGGCCCCGCTCGTGCGGCTGTACCGCAGCTTTTTCCTCGAGGAAATCGGCCGCGACCATGTGCGCACCGCCCGCGCCAAGGGGCTGGCGCCGTCGCGCATCCTGCTGCGCCATGTGCTGCCCAACGCCTGGATTCCGATCCTTGCGCAGCTCGGTGCACAGCTGCCGGGGGTCTTCGTCGGCTCGTTTTTGATCGAGTCGTTCTTCTCGATTCCCGGTCTGGGGCGCGAGATTCTGCTGGCGGTCAACCGCAGCGACTACCCGGTGATCCAGGCGGTGACGATCCTGCTGGCGCTGGTGACGTTGATCGTCAACGCCACCACCGACGCGCTCTATCGCCGCGCTGATCCGCGGGTCGGAGCCGCCGCATGAACGGCGGCCCGTTGGCCGAGGTCTGGCGGCGTTTCCGGCGCGACCGCGTCGGCCTGATCGCGCTGCTCGTCGTGTTCGGCTTCATGACACTGATTGCCGCAGTGACGTCGGGGCTGCTGGCCT
>DALYHR010000367.1:0-115 GCA_031970775.1 Burkholderiaceae bacterium
CTGCAAAGCCGCATCGAGGCGCAGGACGGCTGGACCTGGGAGCAGCGGGTGACGCAGATGGTCGAGCGGCTCGGCCTGACGGCCGACGCGGTGGTCGATCGGCAACCCGGCGGCG
>DALYHR010000367.1:125-2008 GCA_031970775.1 Burkholderiaceae bacterium
GCGCGTCGAGGAAACACTGCAGCGCCTGCATCTGGAGCCCGGGGCCCATGTACAGACGCTCTCGGGCGGCACGCGCAAGCGCGTGGCGCTGGCCCGGGCGCTGGTGATGAATCCGCAGGTGCTGTTCCTGGACGAGCCGACCAATCACCTCGATCTCGACGCGATCCTGTGGCTGCAGGACGTGATGGTCGCCTTCCGTGGTGCGGTGGTGGTGATCACCCACGACCGGGCCTTTCTCGACGCCGTGGCCACCCGCATCGTCGAACTCGACCGCGGGCAGCTGCGCAGCTATCCGGGCAAGTTCAGCGCTTTCGAAGCCGCCAAGCAGCGCGAGCTGGAAGCCGAGGCGTTGGCCAACGCCCGGGCCGACAAGTTGCTGGCGCAGGAAGAGGTCTGGATCCGCAAGGGCGTGGAGGCGCGGCGCACCCGCAGCGTCAGCCGGGTCGATCGGCTGATGAAGCTGCGGGCCGAGCGCTCTGCCCGCCGCGACGTGGTCGGCAAGGTGCGGCTCGAACTCGACGCCGGCAGCGCTGGCGGCAAGATCGTCGCGGAGCTGGAAGGCGTGTCCAAGGCCTTCGGCGAGCGCACGCTGGTACGCGATTTCTCCACCACCATCCTGCGCGGCGACAAGATCGGCCTGATCGGCCCGAACGGTGCCGGCAAGACCACGCTGCTCAAGATGATCCTGGGTGAGCTGCCGGCCGATGGCGGCCGGGTGCGGCACGGCACCGGCATGGCCGTGGCCTATTTCGATCAGCTGCGCGCCAAGCTCGACCCCGAGGCGACGCTGGCTGACACCATCAGCCCGGGCAGCGAGTGGATCGAGATCAACGGCGCGCGCAAGCATGTGATGAGCTATCTGGGCGATTTCCTGTTCGCCCCGGCGCGGGCCAATTCGCCGGTGCGCACGCTCTCCGGGGGCGAGCGCAATCGGCTACTGCTGGCGCGCCTGTTTGCCCGTCCGGCCAATGTGCTGGTGCTGGACGAGCCGACCAACGATCTCGATATCGAGACGCTGGAGCTGCTCGAAGAGCTGTTGCAGGACTATCGCGGCACGGTCTTTCTGGTCAGCCACGACCGGCGTTTTCTCGACGCGGTGGTGACCAGCACGCTGGTGGCCGAGGGGGAGGGCCGCTGGCGCGAGTACGAGGGCGGGGTCGAGGACTGGCTGACTCAGTCGCAGCGCGCTGCGGCCCTGCAGGCGGCCGCTTCAACGCCGCCGAAGGTAGCCACCGCGCCGGCCGCCAAGCCTGCGGAGCCCGCCGCGAATGTGGCTGCTGCTGTCGCCCCGCGCCGCAAGCTCAGCTACAAGGAACAGCGCGAACTCGACGAACTGCCCGGCCGCATCGAGACTCTGGAAGCCGAGCAAAAGAAGCTCGGCGCGCTGCTTGCCGGCACCGAGCTGTATGTCGAGCAGCCCGCCCGCATCGGCGAGGTGCAGTCGCGCTACGAACAGATCGAACTGGAGCTGCTGGAGCTGCTGGAGCGCTGGGAGGCGCTCTCGGCGCGGTGAAACGTGTTGAAGACTAGGCCGGCTGGAGCAGCGTGCGCAGATCGGCCGCCAAGTCGCGCACCGGCAGGCCCGGCCGGACGTAGAGCCGCACCTGACCGGCCGTGTCGAAGACAAAGAAGGCGGCGGTGTGGTCCATCGTGTAGTGGCCCTCGCTGCGGCCCTCATTGCGACTCGGTACCTTGCGATAGACGATGCGGAACTCGCGCGCCACTTCGGCGGTCTCTTCAGCGCTGCCGCGCAGGGCGATGAAGCTCGGGTCGAAGGCGCCGAGGTAGTTGCTCAGCAGCGCCGGGCTGTCGCGCTCGGGGTCGATGCTGATGAAGACCACCTGCAGCCGCTCGCCGTCGGCGCCGAGCAGCCCCTTGAGCTC
>DALYHR010000368.1:0-1994 GCA_031970775.1 Burkholderiaceae bacterium
CATGTCAGGGATGCTTGCCCGTCTGCGGGCCCTAGGGGACGCCTGGAGCGTCGCCCTCTTTGCCACGCTGTTCGTGGTCTTCATTGTTCAGATCAGCGCGCGATTCCTGCTCGATCAGCCTCTGCCCTGGACCGACGAACTCGCCGTGGTGCTTTACCTCTGGGTGGTGCTGTGGGCCGCAGCAGCCAGCGTTCGCGAACGAGAACATGTGCGCTTTGACCTCATCCATGACCTGATGCCCACTGCCTTGCGCCGGGCGGTGCGAATCCTCGGCCATCTGGCCCTGGCGCTGCTGGCGCTGCTGGCACTGCCGGCAAGCTGGGATTACGTCAGTGCCATGCGCCAGGAATCCTCCCCCGTACTGGGCATCCCGATGTTCTGGGTCGACCTGCCCTTCGTGCTGCTGCTGATCGGTATGGTGATCCGCAGTGCACATGCGCTCTGGCTTGAGGTTCAGGAGGCCCGGGCATGAGCAGCCACCCCTTTGCTTTATTTCTGGTCAGCCTGATCGCACTGGTGGTTTTGCGTGTGCCAATCGGCTTGGCCATGATCGGCGCCGGCATCACCTATCTCGGCTTGAGCGGACAGGACCTCGGGCTGGCCGCCGAACAGATCCTCAATGGTCTGTACAACAGCTACGTGCTTTTGGCCGTGCCCCTGTTCATCCTGGCAGCCAACCTGATGAACGCCGGCACGATCAGCGAGCGAATCTTCGAGTTCTGCGGCCTTTTGGTCGGCCGCCTGCGCGGCGGACTGGCGCAAATCGACATCCTGGTCAGCGTGATCTTTTCCGGCATGAGTGGCAGCGCGCTGGCTGATGCTGCGGGCCCGGGGTTGATCACGATTCGCCAGATGCTGGCCAAGCCAGGCTATCCGCCCGGGTTCGCTGGTGCCGTAGTGGTAGCCAGTGCGACGATCGGCCCGATCATCCCACCCTCGATCCCGATGGTGATCTATGCGCTGATCTCAGGCGCCTCGGTGGGTTCACTGTTTCTTGCCGGAGTGATCCCCGGTCTGCTGATGGCAATTGCGCTGATGATCACCGTGCAGATCATCGCGATTCGCCGCAATCTGCCCCGAGAAACGCCTGCACCCCGCTCGATATGGCTCAACCTGGCCCGGCGGGCGATGCTGCCGCTGTCTCTGCCGGTCGTTCTGCTCAGCGGTATCTACAGCGGCGCCTTCACGCCCACAGAGGCGGCAGCGGTGGCTGCGCTGCATGCCCTGATTCTGGCCGGCCCGGTCTATCGAGCGCTGGACCTGCGGGGGCTCTACCACGTCCTGCTGGACTCGGCCCGGTCCAGCGCTGTGATCACACTGGTCATCGCCGGGGCCTTCCTGCTGAACTATGTGTTCACCGCCGAAGGCATCCCCAGGTTGCTCGCCGCCTGGATCGAGCAGCAGCACCTCGGTCAGACGGGTTTTCTGCTGATGGTCAACCTGGCCTTCCTGATCCTGGGTTGCTTTCTGGACACGACGGTGATGCTGCTGGTGTTCGTGCCCATGCTACTGCCCTCGGTCAATGCACTCGGCATCGACGTGGTGCATTTCGGCATCGTGGTGATCGTGAACATGATGATCGGTCTGGTCACTCCCCCGTTCGGCATGCTGCTATTTGTCACCCACGCGCTCACCGGGGTTCCGATCCGTGCCATGGTCCGGGAGGGATGGCCATTCCTGATCGCCCTGCTAGTGGTTCTGCTGCTGATCACCCTCTGGCCTGCTTTGACCCTCTGGCTTCCCAACTGGAGTCATGGCTGAAGTGCAGGAATACAACATGAATGCAATCTGAATACGTGAACGATTGCGCTTTCCACCACACCACCACAACAAAAGAAAGAAATTTCTCCTTCAGCCAGGCTTCATTCCAGTACATTCCTTATGAAGGCGTAATCAAAGTGATTGCGCAGTTAAGCCAAGGAGTCCTGAAATGAACGCTCGTCGGATCCAACACCAAGCCTCGGTTCTGTGGTCTTCGTTTATGGTGGCAGCAA
>DALYHR010000369.1:0-1989 GCA_031970775.1 Burkholderiaceae bacterium
TGAGGCCCGGATACATCGTCCAGGCCTGGTTGGCGCTGTTGAGCATCTCGTACAGCCCCTGGTTGACGGTATGGGGCAGGCCCTGCCCGCCGTATTCCGGGTGGGCCGCCAGCGAGGGCCAGCCGCCGGCGACATAGGCTTCATAGGCCGCCTTGAACCCGTCGGGCGTGCGCACCTCGTGGCTGGTGGCGTCGAGCACGCAGCCCTGTTGATCGCCGATCGGATTAAGGGGCAGCGTCACATCGGCGGCGAATTTGCCGCCTTCTTCCAGCACGGCATTGATCGTGTCGGCGTCGATGTCGGCATGGGCCGGCAGCGCCTGCAGTTGCCGAGGGGCATCCAGCACTTCGTGCAGGACGAACTGGAGGTCACGCAGCGGCGGGGTGTAGCGGGGCATGTCTGTCTCCTGAGGGATGTTGTGGCAGCAGGGGGTCAGCTCTGACTGAGCTGACCATTGGACGGCGGTCGGGCCGCCTCGGGAAGCGTCGTCACATGGCGTTTCAGCAGATGGCTCAGGCCGCGGCGGGCCTGGACGATTGCTTCGGGGCGATGCAGGAATCGGGTGTCGTGGTGCAACGCCAGGATCAGGCCGTGCAGTTCGAACAGCAGTTGATCGACGTCGATGTCGGAACGGAGGTGGCCGCAGTCGCGGGCCTGCTCGACGGCGCGGCGCAGCGCGGCGCGCCAGGTCTCGACCATCGTCACCAGAGCATCGCGCACAGCACCCGGTCGATCATCGAACTCGACCGCACCGCTGATGTAGAGGCAGCCGGAGTCGAGCTCTCGCGTGATCTGCTCGATCCAGTGGTTCAGCAGAGCCTGTAGACGAGGCAGGCCGCGCGAGGCCGCCAGGGCGGGGTGAAAGACCTGTTGCTCGAAGCGCTCGTGATAGGTGCGAATCACCGCGAGTTGCAGTTCCTCGCGTGAACCGAAATGAGCAAAGACACCGGACTTGCTCATGCCGGTGGCTTCGGCCAGTGCGCCGATCGACAGCCCCTCCAGTCCGTCGTGGGCGGCCAGAGTCAATGCGGCTTCGAGGATGGAACTACGGGTCTGGCGACCCTTGGCCGCGCGTCGGGCGGTTGATTCCGGCTGAGGGGCTGGGGCAGACATGGTGCTTAATAAAACGAACGTTCGTTCTATTTTGTTCTGCCTGAAAGCCCTGCGCAACTTGGGCCTTACCCGCACTTGAAATGAGGGAGAGCGTTCCTATAATTCGATCCACTAGCACTCGGACATGACGAGTGCTAACAAACCAACCATCGCCGCTCTGGCGCTTCCAAGGAGTCACTCATATGAAGCTTCGTCCCCTGCACGATCGCGTGATCGTCAAGCGTCTCGAAAACGAAACCAAGACGGCCCTGGGCATCATCATCCCCGACAACGCCGCCGAGAAGCCCGATCAAGGTGAAGTGCTGGCCGTCGGCCCGGGCAAGCGCAATGACAAGGGCGATTTCGTCGCCCTGAACGTCGCCGTCGGTGACCGCGTGCTGTTCGGCAAGTACAGCGGCCAGACCGTCAAGGTCGATGGCGAAGAACTGCTGGTGATGCGCGAAGAAGACCTCTTCGCCGTGGTCCAGAAGTAATCCACGCCCCTCGCTTCTCGCGTATCCCTTTTTTCAGTTTCAAGATTCGGAGCATTCAACATGGCAGCTAAAGACGTCGTTTTCGGCGCAGACGCCCGTCACCGCATGGTCGAAGGCGTGAACATCCTGGCCAACGCAGTCAAGGTGACCCTGGGCCCCAAGGGTCGCAACGTGGTTCTGGAGCGCTCGTTCGGCGCCCCGACCGTGACCAAGGACGGTGTGTCGGTCGCCAAGGAAATCGAGCTCAAGGACAAGCTGCAGAACATGGGCGCGCAGATGGTCAAGGAAGTTGCTTCCAAGACCTCTGACAACGCTGGCGACGGCACCACCACTGCTACCGTGCTGGCTCAGGCCATCGTGCGCGAAGGCATGAAGTACGTGGCCGCCGGCATGAACCCGATGG
>DALYHR010000370.1:0-1970 GCA_031970775.1 Burkholderiaceae bacterium
GATTGTTGCGGGTACGGGTACCGACGCGGGCCACCTTCCAGCCCTTGTCCAGCGAGGCCTGCAGCGCCATGCTCGAAGCCACCTCGCGGCAGACCTTGATACCGGCCTCGGCGCCATTGGCCTTCATCTCGGCTTGCAGGGTGCCGCCGAGCTTCTTGAGCAGATCCTGGGCGACCTGACGGCTCTCCAGGGTCATTGTGGTCAGATCCGCAGCGGGTTCAGCAGCACGGGCCGGCGCAGCCGCCATCGTCATCAGAGCCAGGACCGAAATTGCGATTGTGGAAAAACGCATGAAAAGACTCTCGTAGATTGAAGATAGAAAGCAAAAACCGCAGGCGCCCCATCGGAGCGCCTGCGGTTCGCAAGGATACAACAGCTATCGAGGCCGGCTAGATCAGAGGGATTCCTTGACGACGCGGTCGTTCAGCGGCTGAATCGGACGGGCATTGCCATGGCCTTCGTGGAACATACGCTGGAAGGCGCGGACATGGGCCTTGGTCAGCGTGCCGTGTTCCTTCAGGATCATCCAGTTCACGCCTTCGCTGCAGGGCGGCGTAGTCAGCGAGCCTTCGAGGTTGTAGTAGCCCAAGTTCTTCGGCAGCATGGCCGACAGATCGAGCGTCAGATCGTCGACCGTGACCTTCTCGCCCGGGCGCGGCAGGTGGTCGAAGATCACATCCATCGGACCCTCAGCCTTGCCGATGTCGATCAGCAGCGCCACCACACCGAGCTTGCCTTCGGCGTTCTTGTGGACGAAGTGCGCCACCATCGGGGAGCGCTTGTCCGAAACAGCTTCCTCGCTGGGGGTATGGAAGTGGAACTGCAGCAGTTCGTAGCTCTGGTCACCGACCTTGAGCTTCTGACCGGCGGGCAGACCAACCTGAACGGTATGACCGTTATTCAGAATCACCGGGGCCACCGACGAGTAGCTGAACTCGAGGGCCGGCAACTGCGCCTTGACCGTCTTGCTCTTGTCGACATTGACCGGGCTTTGATGGATGCCCTTGTTGCACTGCTCGAAGGCGTGGTCGAGGTCACCCCAATGGCCCGGGCCTTCGGCATGCGAATTCACATAGTCCCAGTGGGCATGGTGCGCGGCATGAGCGCCATGCGCTCCGCTGGCTGCGTGCGCAGCCGCATGGGCCCGACGATCCATCTTGTCGTGATGGCTGTGCTTGTGCTGCCAGTGAGACGCACCCGAAGCGGCGGAAGCCGGCGCCGCAGCAGCCGGCGCAGCAGCCGTTTCAGCCTGAACCGAACCCGCCAAGGCCAGCAAGGCCGAAACGATGACGGAATTAATTAGCTTGCCCTGAATCATTAGGTTTCCTTTAAGGAAAGAAGAAGAAAACCCAATTATCCCGTAAGCCCGTTCGGGGTGTACTGGTATTTCACCGGGCATCGCCATCAAGTGTTTTTGCGTGGCATGCGAAACCATCCGACCACCGCCAGCACATGCGCAGCCAGGCCTGCAACCACCATCACAGCAAAGCCGCTGTAGCTCAAAATCTTTTGCTCCGCATCCAGCGTGAAGAGCCCGACGCCGAGCCCGAGGGTCGAGATCCCGAAACACCAGGCCGCTAGCTTGAGGGCCTGAATCGCCGGGGTGTAGTCCTGAGTAGGGGTAGAAGTCTGCATAGTGAATAAGGTTAAGGTGCGTGGGTTGGGGAGTATCGCGGCAGCGCCATTTCCCACCGTCGCGCCCGGACTGCCTACACTGCGATCATCCCCACGGTCGCTTCGGGAGATCGCCATGAATCCATCGGACTCACGCATCACGCTCGACGACAAGTACACCCTGGAGCAGGGCCGCGCCCTGATGAGCGGCATTCAGGCGCTGGTGCGGCTGCCGATGCTGCAGCAGGCCCGCGACGCAGCCGCCGGACTGCACACCGCCGGGTTCATCAGCGGCTACCGCGGCTCACCGCTGGGCGGCTATGACCAGGCGCTGTGGGCAGCCAAACGCCATCTGG
>DALYHR010000371.1:0-217 GCA_031970775.1 Burkholderiaceae bacterium
CGACGACTGCATCAAGGCAGCGCTGGCATTCCAGGGGCAGGTGGGCCTGAGCGCGAACCTGCATCCAGATCTGTTCCTTGCCTTGGCGAACCCGGCGCAGTTCCGCACGGGCTGACCACCGCACCTCAGAGGGTGTGCCCTGAGGCAACGCCGCCAGCGCCGGCCCCAAACGGCCAAACTGCTCAAGGGGCGTCATACCGTCCAGCGCGGTGCCGGC
>DALYHR010000371.1:233-1960 GCA_031970775.1 Burkholderiaceae bacterium
ACATCGAGTCGCTCGGCTGAGAAATCGACGAACTTCATGGCATCGAGTGTAAGGGGCGCTCCGGTTGACCGTGAAGAGAGCTTCCCCATCTTGGGAAACAATGACGTGTTGCTCTCCTTTGCCCCTCCCGATTTCGACATGAAGACCGATTCCGCAGATCCGTCCGCCCCTGGCCTGGTGCTTGGGTCAACTTCGCCCTACCGCCGTGAGTTGCTGCAACGGTTGCGGCTGCCTTTCGAGGTGGTGGCCTCCCAGGTCGACGAGACCCGACAGCCCGAAGAGTCGGCCGAGAGCCTGAGTCTGCGGCTGGCGCGGGCCAAGGCCGAGGCGGTGGCAGCCGGGTTGTCGGACCGGGATGTGATCGTCATCGGCTCCGATCAGGTCGCTGATCTGGACGGAGAGCCGATCGGCAAGCCGGGAACGCATGCGCCGGCTCAGCGGCCGGGCGGTGCAGTTCCATACCGCTGTGGCGGTGATTCGTCGGTCCACCGGCTTTGCCGAAGTCCGGCATCGGGTTGTCAACGTCCGCTTCCGTGTGCTGAGGGATGATGAGATCGAAACCTATCTGCGCCTGGAAACGCCTTACGACTGCGCCGGCAGCGCCAAGTGCGAAACCCTGGGAATCGCGCTGCTGGAATCGATCGACTCCGACGATCCGACCACGCTGATCGGGCTGCCGCTGATCGTCACCGCCGAATTGCTGCGTCAGGCCGGGCTCGACCCGCTGCGTTGTGTCCGGGGTGAACCGGTTGCGGGAGCTGGGGCATGAGCGCGCGCGGCCGACTCTGGCTGGTGCCTAACACGCTCGATCTGGGGACCGCCCAGTCGGATCTCCAGGACGTGTTGCCCCTTGGCGCGATTCGTACCGCGGCGGGGTTGCGTCACTGGGTGGTCGAGAACGCCCGCAGCAGCCGGGCGTTGCTCAAGCGGGTCGATCAGGTGATGCCGCTCGGCTGTGCGCTGCAGGAGATTCAGATGGCCGAGCTGCCGCGACCTCCCAAGGGGCGACCGGCGGTTGCCGAGCCGGACCTGTCGCCGCTGCTGGCGCCTGCCATGGCGGGTCAGGACGTCGGGCTGATGTCGGAGGCGGGGTTGCCTGCTGTGGCAGATCCGGGCTCATGGCTGGTGCGGGCGGCCCACCGGCTCGGGATTGCCGTGATGCCCTTGTCCGGCCCGAGTTCGCTGATGCTGGCCCTGGCCGCCAGCGGGCTCAATGGGCAGAGCTTTGCCTTTGTCGGCTATCTGCCAACCCAGGCGGACCTCCGGCAAAAGCAGCTGCGTGAGCTGGAGGCGCATTCCCGACGCTGGCAGCAGACTCAGATCGTGATCGAGACGCCTTATCGCAATCCGGCTTTGCTTGAGGCGCTATGCGCCGGGCTGAATGCAACGACGTGGCTGAGCGTGAGCTGTGGTCTCACGCTGGCGGGTGGATTCACCCGCACCGACCGGGTGGCGGAGTGGCGCAAACGGTCGATGCAGTTGCCGACTGATGTGCCAGCGGTCTTTTCATTCCTGGTCTGACGCTGCCGGCAAGGCACCGAACAGTGCCGCGACCTTGCGCTTGGGCTTGATGTAGCGGGTCAGCGAGCGGTTGGGTGCAGCGGCGGCGGGGGGTGTCGCGCTCTCCCAGCTCGGGCTGGCATTCGGGTCGGCCTCGTAGGGGCGGTCGAAGAACGGGTCGCTGTTGCGGCCGGTGCTGCGACGGGGCGGTGGGGTCGATTCGACCG
>DALYHR010000372.1:0-1958 GCA_031970775.1 Burkholderiaceae bacterium
AGCTATCTGTGCAGCTGTCTGGAGACGCTGACCCGCACCACCGGGTTCAAGCCGGCCCTGCTCGACCGCATCGCCCGCAATGAGATCGAAAAGATGCTCGGCGAAGCGCGGGTCGAACTCGGTGCGATGACGCAGGCCGCCTGAAAGCCACTTCAGGCCTTGGGCGTCTTTTCGGCGACGAAGGCCAGCAGGGTGGTGCTGAGATCGGGCAGGGCGGCCTGTGTGGAGCGGCGCTGGCGGGCCAGCACTTGAGCCGGTGCTGCAAAAAGCACCGCCAGCCCCTGCTGCCAGCCGGCACCATCCAGCTCGGCAAAGCCGTTCCAGGCGCGGTTGAGCTGCCGGGTGACTCGGGCCAGTGCGTCCTCTGGGGGAAGCGACGAGAGGTGATGGTCGAGAAAGGCTTCGAGCTTGGCGCGGTGGGCCTCGTCGTGCTGCGGGTAGATCTGCCATAGCAGCGGCCTGCCCGCCCACAGCGCCCGGATCACCGAATCCTCGCCGCGCACCGCTGCCAGATCGCTGTCGGCCAGCAGCGCATCGAAGCCGGGGTGATCGACGTAGTTCAGCCACTCGATCTGTACCTGTCCGCCCCCCTGACCGCTCCCCTGAGCGCCGTGATGGCCCCGATCGCTGAGCCACTGCCGCACCTGTTCGGTGGCAAAGCCGGGGGTGACGCGCAGCAGGGTGCGGGCCTGGGTGTCGCTGGCCAGCGCATCGAGCAGGGCCGGCAGCGCCGGATTCGGGTAGCAAAACAGCAGCATCGTCCGGTCGATGCCGGTCAGTCGGCTCGATACCGCTGCGGCGCGGCTGGCATCGTTGCGCTCGATTTGACTCGGCTCGCGCAGCAGCCCGCCGGTGCGCGGCGTAAAGCCGGGGTAGAAGAACCACTTGGTTTGACCGGCGCCCGGGCCGCTCCACTGCGGCGAGGCCAGCCGGTGCGAGCGCTCGACGTACGGCTCGGCGCTGAGGTATTCGAGGTTGATCCACAGCGGCGGCCGATTCGTCGCTGCGGCTGCGGCCATCCTCGACACAAAGGCGGGCGGCGGGTCGCAGCCGAAGGCCTCGACCACGATGTCGGCGGGCGCTTCGTGTGGCAGCGGGTCGCGCCAAGGCAACACGGTGACCCCGGCAGCGCCGTGCGGCGCCATCCAGCGCAGGGCGGATGCGTCGTCGCACCACAGCCGCACCGTCTGGCCGCGCGAAGCCAGATCGGCCGCCAGCCGCCAGCACACGCCGAGGTCGCCGTGGTTGTCGATGACGCGGCAAAAAAGATCCCAGTCGGGGTGAAAAACCGGGTCGGAGCAGGACTTCATGGCGGCGGATTATCGGCGGCACAATGCCGGCCACCATGCCCGACGCTCTCCTGCCCGAAGCTTTGCCTGAACCTTCGCCCGACATTCCTGCCGAGGCTGATCCGCTGGCCGATCTGCTGGCGCAGGTCGCTGCGCTGCCGGCGCTGCCCGGGGTCTATCGCTACTTCGATGCCGAGGACCGCATCCTCTACGTGGGCAAGGCGATCAACCTCAAGCGCCGGGTGTCGAGCTACTTCCAGCGCAACCACGCCGGCACCCGCATCGGCCACATGGTCACGCGCATCCGCCGGCTGGAGACCACGGTGGTGCGCACCGAGGCCGAAGCGCTGCTGCTGGAAAACAACCTGATCAAGCGGCTGCAGCCGCCCTACAACATCCTCTTTCGCGACGACAAGAGCTATCCGTATCTGAAGCTGGAGTCGCACGACTACCCGCGGCTGGTCTATTTCCGCGGCAGCGTCGACAAGAAGCACCGTCACTTCGGGCCCTACCCGAGCGCCTGGGCGGTCAAGGAGTCGATTCAGCTGTTGCAGCGCATCTTTAGGCTGCGCACCTGCGAAGAGGCGGTGTTTCGCAACCGCAGCCGGCCTTGCCTGCTGTTCCAGATCCACCGCTGCTCGGGGCCCTGTGCCGGCGAGATTTCGGCCA
>DALYHR010000373.1:0-1952 GCA_031970775.1 Burkholderiaceae bacterium
CCGACAACTCGACCAACGAACTGTCGTTCCGTGCCGAGTACTCGACCAATGGCGGTGTGACCTGGGCCAATGTCAGTGCAGCGGTTCCGAACATGATCTCGACGACCCAGGCGGTCACCGGGACGGTCTATGCGGCCACCTTGCCGAATGCTGCCGTGGGCAAGTCGTATCAGTTCCGTGTCAACTCGCAGAATGCGGCCACGACAGCGGCCATCGGTACCAACCCGTCGGCGACTTCGATGCCCATGGTCGTACTGCCTGCGATCACCTTGGCACCGACTCTGCCGGCCCCGACAGCCTCGTCGCAGGTCCTGAACTGGACCATCGACAACGTGCTGCCGACCCAGACGCAGATCGAACGACGCCAGTTCATCAATGGTGTTGCCGGTCCGTGGACTGTGCTGGCAACAACCGCTGCTGGGGTGAAGACCTACACGGCACTGGGCCTGGTGGCCAACGGAACCTACGAGTTCCGGCTGACACCGAAGTACGTGGCCGGCCTGGTGGCCCGATTGGGTTCGCCGGTGATGGTTTCTGTGGTCACTCAGGGCCTGCCTGTGGCATCGGTTCTGGCTGCACCCACAGCTGGTGCCAAGGGCTCCAAAACCTGTACGCTGCGCTGGACGTCGAGCAATCCGGTCAATGCCGTATCGAGCTGGCGCGTCCAGTCGTGTACCGAGCCTGTCGGTGCAGCGGTTCCGTCGTGCAACAACACCACCTCGGTGTGGACTACGGTCACCAACCCGGTACCGGCGGTCACTGCGGCTCAGCCGTTCACGATGAGCGTCACGCTGCCCATCACGGCAGTGCTGCCTTCCAAGACGAGCTATCGCGTCATCGGGGTCGCTGGCACGCTGCAGGGGGCTCCGTCCAACGTTCAGATGTGCTCTTTCCAGTGATCCTCTGACAAGAGCAGGCGCGTTCTCGCGCACAATTGGGGCTGCGTACACCGTTTCACGGGGTCGCAGCCCTTTTTTCATGACTGTGTCTCAAGATGTTTCGCACCCTGTTGAACGCCAAGATCCACCGCGCCACCGTGACTCACTGCGAGCTTCACTATGAAGGTTCCTGCGCGATCGATGAGGATCTGCTCGATGCTTCCGGCATCGTTGAGAACGAGCAGGTTCACATCTGGAACATCGACAACGGCGAGCGTTTCATCACCTATGCCATCCGCGGCCCGCGCGGCAGCGGCATGATTTCGCTCAACGGTTCGGCGGCTCGCCGTGCCCATGTCGGTGATCTGATCATCATCGCCAGCTTCGCGCAGCTGTCGCGCGAGGAAATGGCTGGCTTCAAGCCCAAGCTGGTCTTCGTCGATGGCGATAACCGCATCACCGAGCAGCGCAGCGATCCTGTTAACGCGATCCCGCCGCTGCACGAACACAACCCGCATCCGAATCACCCGCGGTGATCGCCTCCTCGGGCTCATCGCCGGCCGCTCGCTCGCGGCTGCTGCTGGTTGACGGCTCCAGCTATCTCTATCGGGCTTTCCATGCCATGCCGGACCTGCGCAGCGCGCAGGGCGAGCCCACCGGGGCGCTGCACGGCATGATCCCGATGCTGGAGCGTCTGCGCGAGCAGATCGGCGCCGGTCTGGCGGCCTGCGTCTTTGACGCCAAGGGGCCGACCTTCCGGCACGAGTGGTTTGCCGACTACAAGGCGCACCGCCCGCCGATGCCGCCCGATCTGGTCGCACAGCTGACCGCCATTCATGAGGTGGTGCGCCTGCTGGGCTGGCCGGTGCTGGAAGTCTCAGGGGTCGAGGCCGACGACGTGATCGGCACGCTGGCGCGTCAGGCGGCCGAGTCCGGCCACGAGGTGGTGATCTCCACCGGCGACAAGGACTTGGCGCAATTGGTCAACGAGCGGGTGACCCTGGTCAACACGATGAGCAACGAGGTGCTGGACCCCGCCGGGGTGCAGGCCAAGTTCGGCGTGCCGCCGCAGCG
>DALYHR010000374.1:0-1950 GCA_031970775.1 Burkholderiaceae bacterium
CCGAGTGGGTCTGGCAGACCGCCCGCTTCAACCCCTTCACCCACGCGGTGGAGTGGATGCGCTTTGCCCTCTACGGCAAGGACCCCGGCCTCTCGCCCTGGATCGTGCTGGGCTGCGGCCTGCTCGCCTTCGGCATCGCCGTCTGGGGCTATGACCCGCAGCGCGGCTTCGGGGCGCTGGGGCGGCGGGGCGAATCCACCCACCCTTAACCGCCTTGCGTCACGGGTTTCACCGTAATGTCACCCGGGGTTCATGGCCCTGACACATCCCCTTCTGCTCTGGCCCACAACCCTTTGCGAGCCATCGGGCCAAGGTTTAGCCGTGCAGGACAAAGGGGATGACGGCCTGCCGTCAAGGGCGTGAGGCTGTTGCCACCCGGGGTTAACGACTGGCCGTTACACGGTTTCGGCCCCACCGGTAATGGGTTGACGGCGTGGCCACATCGGCGTGTGCCAACCGGCCAAACCCCTTCTGCCCTGGCCGGCAACCCCTTGTGCCAACCGCCTTAAACCCGGGTGGATACGCCCTGAACCGTGGTTGATTGGCGACATCAGCCCGTGACCCTCGGCCCGATTCGTGCGACAGCTCACACCCGACTGTTGCAACTCGGCACAGCGGTCTAATTCCCATTGGTCGGATACGGCCCATTAAACAGAATCCAACGCTTGTAACAGCTGAAACAGCAGCGGCAAGCCGGACGCGGGGGAGGGTTGCCAGCAGGGGCCTTGGGGGCCTCATCCAGTTTTGATGCCCGCACCCCAAGGAAGGACCCTGCCATGCCCGCGACCCGTCTGGTTGTCATTGACGCTTCGGTCAACAACGCCGCCCAGCTTCAGGCCTCCTTACTGGTTGATCCGAGCGTGCAGATCCTGGTGCTGGACCCGACTCAGGACGCCCTGACCCAAATTCAGTCCACGGTAGCAGCAGCTTCAGCCGCCGGCTCAGCCTTCAGCGCGCTTGATCTGTTCAGCGCGGGTTCCATCGGAGCGATGACCTTGGGCGGCACGATGATCGACGCTGCTGTCTTGGCCACTCAGCAAGCCCAGTGGGCCAGCATCGGCAGCCAACTCGCCCCCAACGCCAGTCTGCTGCTCTACGGCAGCTCCATCGCTGCGGGCTCAGTCGGTCAAGCCTTCATCGATCAACTCGCCACCACCACCGGGCTCAGCGTGGCCGCTTCCACCGATGCCACGGGCAGCAGTGCGGGTGCGAATTGGCTGCTCGAAGCCACCAGCACCGGCTCCACCCTCTCAGTCAGCACTCTGGTGCCTGCTGGGTTGAGCGGACTGTTGGACAACACGGTGCCAGTGGCTCAGCCCATGTTGAACTACGCGACGTCCTCGACGATGCAACTCGACGCGAACGTGGTCGCGGTGGCAGACATCAATGGCGATGGTCAGCCTGATCTGCTGAGCACCTCGTCGATCGTGGACCCCGTCAGCGGAAACTGGATCACCTACCTGGATCTTCAACTGAGCAACAGTTCCGGCGGGTTTGATGCACCGCAGACTCTTCAAGCCGACATGACTGGCTATGGCATCAGTCTGTTGAGTACGGCCGATTTCAATGGGGATGGCAAAGCGGACGTTTTGACTGAGACGTACGGCACAGACCCCGTGACGGGAAACTGGACAACCACGCTGAGTCTTCAATCCAGCAACAACTCCGGTGGTTTGGATCCTATTAAGACCCAAAGCGTTGACTCTTCGGGGAATGGCACCTGGGTGGTTTCCACCTCCGATATCAATGGTGATGGCACTGCGGATCTCTTGACGGAGACCTGGAGCACCGACCCAACCTCGGGTCTTTTGATCGATACCCTGACGCTCAGAACCGGCAACGTCAACGGGGGGCTTGATGCGCCTCAGGCTTTGATGGTCGACACCCGTGGAAATGGCATCGGCGTTGTAGGCGTCGCTGACTTCAATGGCGATGGTCGTCGTGATTTGC
>DALYHR010000375.1:0-1928 GCA_031970775.1 Burkholderiaceae bacterium
TGTCGTAGTGGGCCAGGAACTCCAGCTCCTGCTGGTGCTGCTTGTGCTCGGTGATATCAGTGAAGATCGCCACACGGCGATGAACGGCGCCGTTGGCGTCGAGCACGCTGTCGACCGTCAGCCATTCGGCGTAGAGCGAGCCGTCCTTGCGGCGGTTCCAGATCTCGCCCTGCCATCGGCCGGTCTGTGTGAGCTGTTCCCACATGCTGCGGTAGAAGGACGTGTCCTGCTCACCGGAGTGCATCAGCCGGGACGGGGTCTGACCGATTGCTTCCTCGGCGCTGTAGCCCGTCAGCCGGGTAAAGGCGGCGTTGATTTCGAGGATGCGATTGTCGGCATCGGTGACGAACATCGCCTCGCTGCTGTTGCGCATCACCAGATCGGCGAGCTGCAACTTGGCCACGATGCGCTGTTGTTCGGTGATATCCCGGGCAATGGCCAGCACTGTGCGAGTCCGTCCCTGTTCATCCAGATCGGGCCGGAGTCGCCAGTTGAAGGTGCGAGGTCCGGTCGGCGATTCGATGGCGAAGTCGGTTTCCAGCGGCTCCTGGCTGTCAAAACAGTGCTGGACCATGTGCTCCCAGAACTCGCACAGCGGTTCGGGAAAGCCCAGATCACGGTGCGTCTTGCCGATGAAAGCCTGGGCCTCCAGCGGCACGACGGTGCGGACATTCTCGGAGACGAACAGGTGCGTGCCCGCCCGATCGAAACGCATGATGATGTCGGGCAGCGTCTCGATCAGGGTGCTCAGGAAGTGACGTTCCCGCGTCAGGGTCGCCTCGATTTCCTTGCGTTCGGTGATGTCCCGGGCAAAACCCACGGTGCCGATGATCTGATCCGCCAGGCGCACCGGGGACTTGTAGGTCTCGATCCAGGTGCGCTGACCGTCGGATTCGATCGGCTCTTCAACGGACTTGCTGTGCCCCGAGGCCAGCACCTCTTGATCATCGCGCCGGTAGCGCGCCGCCAGGTCCTGAGGCCAGATGTCCAGATCGGTCAGGCCGACCAGGGTTTGCGGGTCGTCGCGACCGCAGGCGCTGGCAAAGGGCTGATTGACCGCCAGAAAGCGCCCTTGCGCATCCTTGAGCCAGACCAGGAAGGGAAAGTTGTCGAGCAGGGCGCGTTGATAACGGTCGCGTTGATTCAGCTCGGTGCGTGTACGCGCCAGTTCGATGGAGGACAGGCGGTGCTGCGTCAGCTCGCGCATCAGCCGCAGGGTGTTGGTCGACAGCGTGGCGTAGATCGACAAAATGAGGTCGATCAGGATCCGCGTCGAGCCGCCCATCCGTTGCTGCGAGCGCAGGCGGGCTGCCTCGAGCGTCAGCCCCTCCCGCAGGGCCTGGACGGTGTAGGCCATGCTGCGGTCGGATTCAAGGATGTGCGAGGCCAGCCAGCGCGCCAGGAAAGCCAGGGCCTCTTCGGCCACCTGATGCGAGGACGCGACCTCGTCGAGTTGGGCGCGCAGTCGGGCCACATCGTCGCGAAAGGCCTGATGCGTGCGCAGATGCCCGGCTTCGATCGCATCCCCGGCGAAATGCTGGTGCCAGATCGCCTCTTCGGTGTCGAAGTGATAGATCGCATAACGGGCCAGTTCGTCGAAGATGCTCTGCAGCGTGGCAGCCTGAGCGCCATCGGCCACCTGCCCGGCCAGAATATTGAGCAACTCGACCAGACGGCGGTGCTGCTGGTCGATCTCGTCAAGCCCGGTGTTGAAGTGCGGGTCCCAGGGGAAGATGTCGATCGAAGTCATGAGATCGGCTTCCATTCACCGGAGACCACCATGGAGTCTCCCCAACTAGCTGGGGCGGACCAGGAGGAGATCCAGTCCGGGAGGGTGTGGGGCGGCATGGGGCGGGCGATGCCATAGCCCTGAGCGCGTTCGCAGCCCAGGCCGAGCAGGCGCAGGCCGTGCTCCTCGCTCTCCACGC
>DALYHR010000376.1:0-1862 GCA_031970775.1 Burkholderiaceae bacterium
GCTCGCTCACGCCTTCGAAGCCAGGCGCGGCGGTAGGGATGTGGCCCTCGAGCACGATCTCGGCGCTGGCGGGCACCTGCAGCTTCAGGGCCCCTTCGCCGACGCTGGTCTCCACCACCTCGGTGCGTCCGCCGCGCAGCAGACCGGCGAACTGGTACTCGGAGAGCGTGTCGGGCACCGGCGTCACGGCGCCCAGGATGGTGGCCGGGTCGGCCCCCAGCGCCACGGCGATGGGGAAGGGCTGGCCGGGGTTGGCGCGCGCGAACTCGCGGAAGTCGAGCGCGCCGCCGCGGTGGGCCAGCCAGCGCATGATGACCTCGCGCCGGCCGATCACCTGCTGGCGGTAGATGCCCAGGTTCTGGCGCAGCCGGGGCCGCGGCACCGACTGCGGGCCGCGCGTGATCACCAGGCCCCAGGTGATCAGCGGCGCCACGTCGCCGGGCCAGCAGTGCTGCACCGGCAGATCGGCCAGGTCGATGTCGCCGCCTTCGACGATCACCTGCTGGCAGACCGGATTGCGCACGACCGAGGGCTTCATGTCCCAGACGGTCTTGGCCATCTGGATCAGCCGGCCGGCGTCCTTCAGGCCGCGCGGCGGTTCGGGCTCCTTCAGACTGGCCAGCAAATGGCCGATGTCACGCAGCGAAGAGACGTCATCGGCCCCCATCCCCAGGGCCACCCGTTCGGGGGTGCCGAACAGATTGGTCAGCACCGGGGCCTGAAAGCGTTTGTGACCGTTGCATGGCGAGCGAAACAGGAGCGCCGGCCCGCCTGCACGCAAGACCTGGTCCGACAAGGCGGTCATCTCAAGGTGCGTCGAGACGGAATCGGTCACTTCGAGCAGTTTTTCACGCTTTTCCAGCAGATCGAGAAAGCCGCGCAAGTCTGGGTACTTCATCACAATTAGGGATAAGAGAGCAAAGTCTCATAGTTGACCGGTTATTTGGGCGATGCATAGAATCCGCCCCGATCCACCGGCTCCGGGTTTGTACCAGTACGACGTCCCGGGCCATACGCCCCCTCCGCAGCTGAGCCCTGTGCGCATCGCCGGCTCAGCCCCAGCAGTCCGAAGCGGCGGGATTATCGAGGTCTCAGCCCGGCCAGCCCCTACGGCCGTGAGTCGCTGTACACCTCGCCTGAGAAGCGAAAGGAGTGTCATGTCCACATTCCAATCCTGGGCACAGGTGCGCGATGCCGTCTTGGCGTCGACGCGAGTCTTTCTTTCCGATCTGGGCCACGGTCTGCTCGCCGTGGGTCACAACAGCCTGGCCGTGCTCGGTCTGGCGGTCATCAGCGCAGCCTTCGTGATCGGCGGCCGCGCGGACGTGCGCGGCACGCTCGAGGCGCAGGCGCTCGACTGGCTGCTGCAGCGTCAGGAGTCCCGCACGACCGACGCGGGTGACCTGTTCGACCAGGGCGACCTGTCGGCGGTGGATCGCGCCACGGCGGTCGACCCGTCCGAACTGAGCCGCCAGCAGGCGGTGGTGGCCAACTGGCTGTCACGCCGCTACCGGGTCGCGCCCGAGCCGGTGGCTCGCCTGGTGCAGGAATCCTGGAGCCTTGGCCGCCGCGTCGGGGTCGATCCGACGCTGATCCTGGCCATCATCGCGATCGAGTCGAGCTTCAATCCGTTTGCCCAGAGTTCGGTCGGCGCCCAGGGCCTGATGCAGGTCATGACCCGCGTGCACGACGACAAGTACGAACCCTTCGGCGGCAACCACGCCGCCTTCGATCCGCTGACCAACTTGCGCGTGGGCGTGCAAGTCCTGAAGGACTGCATCGCCGCAGCCGGTTCGGTCGAGGGCGGCCTGCGCCACTATGTCGGCGCGGCCAACCTCAACGATGACGGCGGCTATGCCTTC
>DALYHR010000377.1:0-1859 GCA_031970775.1 Burkholderiaceae bacterium
GCCTGCTCGTCCAGCGCATGGCCTTCGAGCCGGGCATTGAGCTGGCCCTGACGGTCGATTTGCTGGTGTTGGCAGTCGCGGACTCGCTCCGCGACGGTCTGGCTGTCTTCGCCATCCGGGGCGGCCTGCAGTTCGTCCGGGCTGATGTCGTGCACCTCGACGCGCAGGTCGATGCGATCGAGCAGCGGGCCGGAGATGCGCGACTGATAGCGCTGCACCTGCTCAGGCGTGCAGCGGCAGCGGTGCCGGGCGGATCCGAGGTGGCCGCAGGGGCAGGGATTCATCGCCGCGATCATCTGACAGCGGGCGGGAAATTCGGCCTGACGCGCCGCCCGGGACAGGGTGATCCGGCCGGTCTCCAGCGGTTCGCGCAGCGCTTCGAGCGCCGCCCGGGGAAATTCCGGCAACTCATCGAGGAACAGCACGCCGTGGTGTGCCAGGGAAATTTCGCCCGGCCGGGGTGGATTGCCTCCGCCCACCAGCGCCACCGATGAGGCACTGTGATGCGGGCTGCGGGTGACCCGCAGCCCCCAGTGGTGCACATCAAAGGTGCGGTTCAGGCTCAGGACCGCCGCCGACTCCAGTGCCTCTTCTTCGCTGAGGGCCGGTAGCAGCGACCCGAAGCGCTGCGCCAGCATCGATTTGCCGGTGCCGGGTGGGCCGACCAGTAGCAGGCTGTGACCGCCCGCTGCTGCGATTTCCAGCGCCCGTTTGGCAGCAGCCTGACCGCGAACCTCGCGCAGATCCGGCAAGGTTTGTGGCTGAGGGCGGGCGCAGGGGGCAATGCTTTGCAGTGAGTCGGTGCGCCCGGTCTTCAATGCCGTGACCACTTCGCACAGATGGGCTGCGCCGTAGAGGCTCAGACCGGGCACCAGTGCGGCTTCGCGGGCGCTGTCCTGCGGCAGGATCAACGCTGGGGGAGATCCGCTGCGGCGCAGGGCTGCCGCCATCGCTAGGGCGCCGCGGATCGGCCGCAGTTCGCCGGACAGCGACAACTCGCCGGCGAAGACCCGGTCCCGCAGGGTCACCGGGTCGATCTGCCCGCTGGCGGCGAGGATGCCTAGGGCAATCGGCAGATCGAATCGTCCGCCGTCCTTGGGGAGATCGGCCGGCGCCAGATTGACGGTGATGCGCTTATTGACCGGGAAATCCAGGCCGCTGGTCTGAACGGCGGCGCGGACGCGCTCGCGCGCTTCGCGCACGGCCGTCTCTGCCAGGCCGACCAGGGTGAATGACGGCAGTCCGTTGGCCAGATGCACCTCGACGGTGACTGCTGGGGCCTCCAGACCTTCAAGGGCGCGGCTGTGAACGACGGCGAGCGACATGGTGGTGCGTGAATGAACGGGCCGGAATGGCCCGGATCGGCCGATTGTGGGAATCGAGCCGCCTTTCGGCCCTCCCCCGAAGGTCGGAGGCGAAGGGTGTCCACCTTCTTGCACCGATTTGGTGCGCATTCGCGCCAAAATCCCCCAAAGCGGGCCGACCGCCGAGGGTAATAACGCTCCATTCCGGGGCGTTCAGCCCAGGTTCGGCCGTATCGGGGTGTTTCTGAAGGCTGGCACGGAAGCTGCAGTAGCAAAGTCATCCTGATTCCTGTCCTTACCAACCTGGAGCCTTGTCATGAAAAAGATCGTTTGTGCCGCTGGTCTGATCGCTGCTGCTGTTGCCGGCCTGGCCCCGATGGCCGCTCACGCTGATGACGGCCTGTCGTTCAACGTGGGTGTGGTGTCCGACTACCGCTATCGCGGCATTTCGCAGACCCGCCTGCAGCCGGCCCTCCAGGGGGGTGCCGATTACGCCAAGGGCGCTTTCTATGTCGGTGCCTGGGGTTCGTCGATCCAGTGGATCAAGGACTTCGA
>DALYHR010000378.1:0-1853 GCA_031970775.1 Burkholderiaceae bacterium
GGGGTGGTGCGCGCCTTCCACTATGCTGCGGGGGACCAGGTGGCCGATGGGGCCGATCTGGTCGATTTCGAGACCGCTGCCGCATGAACGTTCGCATCATTGAAGTCGGCCCGCGCGACGGGCTGCAAAACGAAAAGCAACCCGTCTCCACCGCCACCAAGCTGGAGCTGATCCAGCGGCTGGCCAAGGCCGGGGTGCGCGATATCGAGGCCACCGCCTTTGTCTCGCCCAAGTGGGTGCCGCAGATGGCCGACCACGCCGAGGTGATGGCCGGGCTGCCGACGGCCGAGGAGTTCCCGGGCCTGAATGTGTCAGTGCTGACCCCGAATCTGAAAGGCTTTGAGGCCGCGGTGGCCGCCGGGGCACGCGAGGTGGCGGTGTTCGCTGCCGCGTCGGAGGCCTTCTCGCAAAAGAACATCAACTGCTCGATCGCCGAGTCGATCAGTCGCTTTGAGCCGATCATGAGCGCCGCCCAGACGCATGGCGTGCGGGTGCGCGGCTACATCTCCTGCGTGGTCGGCTGCCCCTATCAGGGCGAAGTAGCACCGGAGGGGGTGGCCGACATCGCCGCCGAGCTGATCGACATGGGCTGCTACGAGGTTTCGCTGGGCGACACCATCGGGGTGGGCACGCCGGCAACGGTATTGCGCATGCTCGAAGCGGTGGCGGCGCGGGTGCCCGTCGAACAGCTGGCCGGCCATTTCCACGACACCTGGGGCATGGGCGTGGCCAATGTCTATGCCAGCTATCGGTTTGGGCTGCGCAGTTTCGACAGCTCGGTGGCCGGGCTGGGCGGCTGCCCCTATGCCCGCGGTGCCACCGGCAATGTCGCCACCGAGGACGTGGTGCATCTGCTGCACGGCCTGGGCGCGCAGACCGGCATCGATCTGGGCCGGCTGGCCGAGACGGGGGCCTGGATCAGCGCGCAGCTCGGCCGCGAAACGCAGTCGCGCGTCGCCCGCGCCCTGCACTCGCGCTGCTAAAGCCGGAAGGGGCTGACAACATGTCGTCGATTCGCCGCTCCTGGGTGAGCCGGGCACTGCTGCCCATCGCGTTGCTAACTCTTGCACTGCTGCTCGGCGCCTGCAGCACCACGCCCACCGCACCATTGCCCACCGTGGCGGCGGTCGATCTGGGGCGCTACACCGGTGCGTGGTTCGAGATCGCCTCGCTGCCCAACCGCTTCCAGCGCCAGTGCGTTGCCGACACCCAGGCGCGCTACCGGCTCAAGGACGACGGTGATATCGAGGTGCGCAACCGCTGCCGGCTGACCGATGGCAGCGTCGAAGAGGCGATCGGCGTCGCCAAGGGGGTCGAGGGCAGCGGTAACGCCAAATTGCGCGTCAGCTTCTTCCGCCCCTTCTACGGCGACTACTGGATCCTGGCCTTCGGCCCCGATCAGCGCTGGGTGCTGGTGGGCGAGCCGCGGCGACAGTTCGGCTGGGTGCTGGCCCGCACGCCACTGATCGACGCATCCGAACTCGATCAGGCCCTGAGCCGGGCCGAGGCGCTGGGCTTTGCGCGCAGCAGCTTCCGGCCGACCCCGCAGACCCATCCTCTCGACTGATCGGCTCAAAAAAAGGAGGTGCGCCATGCTCCGGTCGCATCGCACCCTGCTGACTCTGCCCACCCTCTGCGCTGCCCTGCTGCTGGGCGCGATCACAACGCCGGCACAGGCGGCCCGCATCGAGGCCTTCAGCCCGCAGGGCCGGGTTGAAGAGGGAACGGCCCAGGCCTCGGCTCGCTTCGATACCGAGGTGGTCCGGCTCGGCGATACGCAGGCGGCCGCGCCGCTGATCGCCGACTGCGGCGGCATCGCGGGGCAAGGGCGCTGGAGCGATGCCCGCACCTGG
>DALYHR010000379.1:0-1851 GCA_031970775.1 Burkholderiaceae bacterium
TTGAGCTCCTTCATGATCTGGTCACCCAGACGGCGCTCGCCCGCCACGCTCATTTCAGCGGTAGCCGCATCGCCCAAGGCGGGCAACACGGGATCGGGGGCCCGCACCGGTGCAGGAGGAGGCGCGGTCTCGGCCGCAGCCAAAACGACCGGAGCCTGCAGCAATTGAAGCGAAGACAGCAGGACCAGCAGCATCCTGCGCCAGCGACGGGGCGGCTGATCCGCGTCAGACAGAGGGCGATTCAACGGTTCCATGCGCCCTATGATGCCCGCACCGCGTCAACCGCGAGTAAACAGATCCGTCCGCCCTCCCCCGTTCGAGCCCCTGAAATCCACCATGAGCGATGCCCCTTCCCCGACCCTGACCCATTTCGACGCGGCCGGTCAGGCCCATATGGTCGACGTCGGCGCCAAGGCCAGCACCCACCGGGTCGCCGTGGCTGCCGGCCGCATCGAGATGCAACCCGCCACCCTGGCGCTGATCCGCAGCGGCTCGGCCCGCAAGGGCGATGTGCTGGGCATCGCCCGGATTGCAGGCATCCAGGGCGCCAAGCGCACTGCTGATCTGATTCCGCTGTGTCATCCGCTGGCCCTGACCCGGGTGGCGGTGGAGTTTGAAACCGTCGAAGCGCCTTTCTGCGGCGTCCGCTGCGAAGCGACGGTTCAAACCCAGGGGCAGACCGGCGTCGAGATGGAAGCGCTGACGGCCGTGCAGATCGCGCTGCTGACGATCTACGACATGTGCAAGGCGGTCGACCGGGGCATGGTGATCGGCGAGATCCGCGTGATGGAAAAGCGCGGCGGCAAGTCGGGCGACTGGTCCGCGCCAGCGCGCTGAAGCTCAGTGGCCGCTCGGTGGGCTGCGTCCGGGCAGCAGGTCGGTGGCCTTGAGGCGAGGGTCCGGACCACAAGGAAACTCGGTCGAGGAGGCCGCTACCCCGCTCACCGGCGGCAGACCGGGACCGGACATCGGGCAGTTGGCAAAGAATTCCACTGCCGCCGGGTTGCGGAACTCGCGCAAGCGGGAGGCCACGTGCTGCGCCTCCTGCAGATGTCCGGTGCCGAGCCACGCCCGGGCGTAGGAAGTCATCAGCCGGGTATCGATCAGGTGAAATAGCGGGCGCTCGAAGGAGCCGAAGACCTCTTCGGGCTGATCGGCCATCGTCACCTCAGCGTAATCAGCATGCTGACCAAACAGCAGGCTCGCCTGCCCGCGCTCGATCCGGGCACTCAACGACCCTGGCGATCCGAAGGACAGCGAGGGCTCGAAAATCACCACCACAGAGTGATAGCTCACCAGCGCCCAGAGGCTGGCGATCACGCCGGCCGACCCGATCAGCGACAGCCAGAGCGGGCGGCGATACGCGGTCGGCCCCTTCAGGGACTCCTGTGTGTCGGCCGACACCACCGGAACACGCTCCGTCAGCCCGGTCAACCAACCGAGCATCACCGCGGCCGGCAGCAGGAAGTATTCGTACCACAGCGGGTATTCGAGCAGGCTGTGCACGCCAACCAACACCCACAGCATCAGCGCCGAGCGCGCCGAGCAGGCGATGTGTGTATCGGGATGAGTCAGCGCCTCACGAGCGAACCAGATCGCAGCCAGCAGCAGTCCGAGCAGCAGGGCGGCCATCGGAATGCCCAACTCGGCCGCCAGCTGCAGCGGCAGGTTATGCGAATGATCAAAGAAAGCGATCGGACGATCCGGGAACGGCGTCATCGTCCAGACATAGTTGAAAGCCCCCGCACCGGTGCCGGTCCAAGGGTGAGCAACGATCATCCCCAGCGTGTTCGACCAGATCTTGCCGCGCGAACTGCTGGCGTCGCCGTACAGCGTCTTCTTGACCTGATC
>DALYHR010000380.1:0-1838 GCA_031970775.1 Burkholderiaceae bacterium
TGCGTGAGCTGTCCTCGACGCAGTCCGGCAGCGCTGCGCGGGCCGAGGAGTGGGCGGCTTTGCAGCAGGCCGTGACGGTGGCCGCCCGGCCGCTACAGCGCTATCGCTGTGCCGCTTGTGGCTTCGAGGCCGGACAGTACTTTTGGCAATGCCCGGGCTGCCAGGGCTGGGAAACCTACCCGCCGCGCCGTCTCGAAGATCACTGAGGAATCACCGAGCCTGCCACTGCGCCTCCAGCGCAGCGCGCACCTCCTCCAGGCTCGGGCGCTGCCCCTTGCCGCCCAGGCTGGTGACTTGGCCTGAGCCGGTGACGCCGGCCAGTCCGGGTTCGTGGTCGCAGTAGATGCCGACCGTATCGATGCCGTAGGCGCCGCCGAGGTGGGTAAAGCCGGTATCGAGGCCGACGATCTGCTGCGTGCCCGCCAGCACGGCGGCCATTTCGCCGACTTTCAGGAACGGCGGCACCAGCCCGTCACAGCCCTCGGCGATGCGCCGTGCCATGGCCTCCTCCGCCGGACTGCCCCAGATCACCACCGGCCGCCAGCCGCGCTCGCGGTAGCGCTTGCCGATCGCGATCCAGTGTTCTTCGGGCCAGAACTTCTCGGGCCGGCTGGCGCAGGGAATCAGCGTGGCGTGGGGTTCGCCGGGCAGCCAGGATGAGTCGGGCACCGGCGAGTCGCGCAGGCCGAAATCGGGGCGCTGGGTCGGGTCGATCTGATAGCCAAACAGGCTGGCCGAGAGCTGTCGACAGCGGTCGACCGCCTGAAGCTGGCGCGACACCCGGGCGGTGCGGCGGTAGAACAGCGCCGCCAGCGGCTCGCGCAGACTGGCGCGGTCGTAGCCCATCAGCGGGCCGCGAGCCTGCAGGCCCCACATCACGCTCTTGAGCAGGCCTTGCAGATCGAGCACGGCGTCGTAGTCGTCGCGCTGCAATTCGGCCCGGAAAGCGCGAATCTGATCGCGGGTATCACGCTGCCCCAGTTGTTTGCGCCACTTGCGCCAGGCCATCGGCAGCACGCGCCGCACGCCCTGATGCAGCGCGGGCAGGGCGGCGAAGGGGCGCTCGACCACCCAGTCGATCTCGATGCCGGGAAAGGCGCGGCGCAGGTCGGTGACGGTGGGCAGGGCGTGGACCACATCGCCCATCGACGAGGTCTTGACGATCAGCAGGCGCTTCATCGCCGCGGTCATTGCGCTGCGTTGCGCTGTTCCGCGACCAGCGCCGGGTTGAAGCGGGCGTCGTTGTACATCTTGAACTGGCGATAGACCTTGAAGTAGGCCGCGCCGCTGCGGCAGTCGGCCAGCAGGCGGTCAAGGCAGCCGGCCAGATCGTTGCGCTGGCTTTGCAGGCGCTCGAGTTTGACGCGGCTGGAGTCGATGTGGTCGGCCGTGACGTCGGTGCGCAGGGTCTGGGCGCGCATCGCGTTGATCTTGAGCGCCATGATCGAGAGCCGGTCGATCATGCTGCCGGCGGTCTCGCTGTTGAGTCGGGCCTCGGTCGGGACGCGCGAGACGGGCGAATCGGTGCGCACCGAGGCGGCGTCGACCAGGCCGAGGTCGAGCAGCAGCAGCTCATCGACCCGTTCGGTCGCATCGTTGCGGGCCTGATTGAAGCCGTCGATGGCGCGCTTGTTGGCGGCGATCTCGCTGTCGCTGACCCGGGTGCGGCGGGCCAGATCTTCTTCGGCCCACAGTTGGCAGTTGTTGCGGTGATTGGTGGCGATCCAGTGCCAGACCGCGGCGGCCGAGTCGGGCGCCGGCAGGTCAGCCGCGAAGGTCTGCGGCCATTCGGCACGGCTCAGCAGTTCGTCGTGCAGGGAGATCACGGCCTGGCCGGA
>DALYHR010000381.1:0-1824 GCA_031970775.1 Burkholderiaceae bacterium
ATGGGCGGGATGCGCTTCTGAAAGCACTTGCCGACTGAATCTAATCCGACGATGGCCCCCCCATTTTCCCTACTTAAGGGGGAGTGATTTCGCCAGGCGCCCTTCCGAGAATGAAGTCTCGTTCTTCATCAACAAGCTCTCGGAGGTTGAAATGCATCCCAGACTGATCACCCACTTCGCCCAGATGGGCGAGTCGGAGTTTCTGGCGCTGGCCGGTCGCATCGTGTCGTCGATGACCTGCAACCCGCAGTTCCCCGAGCCCTGGCCGGCGCCGGCACCTTCCATCGCAGTGTTGAGCGCTGCCTTTGAGCGATACCGCGTCGTACTGGATGCCAGCGCCACCCGCGACCTGATTCGCATCGCCGAGCGCGATGCTGCCCGCACCGAACTGACCGCACTGCTGCAGCGGCTGGCCAGCTATCTGGAGTTCTTTTGCCACGGTGACGATATGCCGCTGCGCTCCACCGGCTTTGAGCTGCGACGCAGCAACACGCGGCACAGCCCGGGCCCGCTGGAGGCCCCCAGCGGCTTGCACCTCAGCCCGGGTCTGGCCAGCGGGCAGGTCGAGCTTCGGTTTGACCGGCTCGAAGGGGCAGGCAGCTACGAGGTACAGACCGCACAGGCCGATCCGATGGTCGAGGACAACTGGCACCACGCCGGGGTGTCGCTGACCGTGCGTCGCATCGTGCTCGACCACCTCAACCCCTTGCAGTGGGCCTGGGTGCGGGTGCGCGGTGTCGATGGTCGTGGTGCCGGCCGCTGGAGTGAGCCCGTCCGCATCGTTGTGGCCTGACAAACCCCCCGGCTGCGGCTGATTCGGGTGAACTGGGACAATGGCGGCCCTGTTCTGATTCTGGTGCGCCCCCTGGGGCGCGCTTTGCTCCGTGGCCTCTTCCGCCTCTTCCATTTCCGCACCGCCCAAACCCCTGACCAGCTATCGCCCCTTCTGGGCCAAGCGGCTGGGCACGGCGCCGTTCCTGCCGATGAGCCGCGCCGAGATGGCACAGCTGGGCTGGGACGCCTGCGACATCATCCTGGTCAGCGGTGATGCCTACGTCGATCACCCCAGCTTCGGCATGGCGGTGATCGGCCGCGTGCTCGAATCCCAGGGCTTTCGCGTCGGCATCCTGGCGCAGCCCGACTGGCATTCGGCCGAGCCCTTCCGGGCGCTCGGTCGGCCCACGCTGTTCTTCGGCGTGGCGGCGGGCAACATGGATTCGATGATCAACCACTACACCGCCGACCGGAAGATCCGCTCCGACGACGCCTACACGCCCGGCGGTGTGGCCGGCAAGCGCCCCGACCGCGCCACGCTGATCTACACGCAGCGCTGCAAGGAAGCCTTCAAGGACGTGCCGGTGGTGATCGGCGGCATCGAGGCCAGCTTGCGCCGCATCGCCCACTACGACTACTGGAGCGACAAGGTGCGCCGCTCGATCCTGGTCGACAGCAAGGCCGATCTGCTGCTCTACGGCAACGCCGAGCGCGCCATCATCGAGATTGCCCACCGCATGGGCCGCAAGGAGCCGATCGAGAAGATCACCGATGTGCGCGGCACCGCCTTCGTGCGCCGGCCCGGCGACCCCAGCGCCGAGGGCTGGTTCGAGATCGATTCCAGCCAGGTCGATCTGCCCGGCCGCATCGACGAGCACATCAACCCCTATCAGACGCCGGGCGAGCAGGCCAGCGCGCAGGGCGCGAGCTGCGCCCGGGAAACCGGCGGTGCCGAAGGCGAGGACGCCTCGACCCCAGCCGCGCCCGAATCGCTGTATCAGACCATCACCTTCGTGCCGCCGCCGGCCCCGACCGGGCGCATCCGCATGC
>DALYHR010000382.1:0-1814 GCA_031970775.1 Burkholderiaceae bacterium
CCGAGAGCAGGTCGTTGTAGGCCGTGATGACGCCGATGTTGGGCGCCTTCTCGGCCACGACGCGGAACTTGTCGGCGCCCGACAGCGCCGCGAAGGCGTGGGCAACGTTGGCGCAACCGAGCCGGTCGGGCCCGCGCGGCCGGCTGGCGACGGCCCGCAGATGCTTCAGGTAGAGCTCGCGGGTCGGGCGGCTGCGCTCGCGGATGCGTGCGGTGATGTCGGCGATCTGGGACTTCATGACACCTCGAAACAAGCAGATGGAGCCACGGCAGCAGGCGCCCTGGCTGAAACTTATTTCACCAGTATCTTGAAACTAAGTTTCATCGTCAAGGGCTGTGACCCAGGGGCAAGCGGGCGCGGAGACAATCGCCGCCATTTGTTTCAAGGACCCTTTCAGGAGCTGATGCCATGACCTTCGCTGAAAACCTCAAGCAACTGCCCGCCATCGCCCATCTGGCCGAACTGCATCTGATCGACGCTGACGGTCAGGTGGCAGCTGTGATCGAGAACAAGCCCGGCAAGGCCGGCTCGGTGGCGGTCTACAACGCCCTGGCGTCACGCCACGGCGGCCGCATCGATGTGGCTGCGGCCGAAGAAGGCCTGCTGCTCTACGCCGAACACACCGCCGACGCCCGCACCAACCCCGGCAAGCATCCCAACATTGACCGGCTATTCGAGGTGATCGCCAGCGGGCGGGGGTATGAGGTCAAGGCGGTGGCGGTCTGATCTCTCCGACAATGGTGGTCAAAGCGCTTAGCATTCGGACTCGACTCGCGCAATGCTCATGAAACCCTCCGAAGCTCTCAACCTGCACCGCGCTGCGATCCGCCAAATCATTGAGGCCCATTGCGCCCGCAATGCGCGCGTATTCGGCTCGGTCGCGCAGGGCTGCGACGACGAGGGCAGTGATCTGGACATCCTTGTCGATCCAACCGCAGACACCACACTGTTCGATATCGGTGCGATTCGGCACGAATTGCGTGGACTGCTAGGGGTGCCAGTCGATGTGGTGACTCCGATGGCCCTGCCCGACCAATTCCGCAACGCCGTTCTGGCACAAGCGATGCCGATATGACCCGTCATCCTCAGCGCCTGCCGGACTACCTCCGACACATCGTCGAGGCGATTGAGCGGATCGGCCGATACACCACCCTACTGGATGAAACAGCGTTCATGCAGAACGAGATGGTTCAGGACGCAGTCATCCGCAATCTCGAAGTGATCGGCGAAGCCAGCCGAAACATTGCCCGCGATCACCCGGAATTCACTGCTTCCCACCCTGAGCTTCCCCTGTCACCTGCCTACGAAATGCGCAATGCGCTGAGCCACGGATATTTCAGTGTCGATCTACATATCGTCTGGCGAACCGTAGTGCGCCACCTTCCGGTGGTGCACTCACAGGTCACGGCACTGCTTCAACAGGCTGAACCGGACGATATTCAGGGTTGATGCCCCCGGTAAGAAAGCCCGACCGGCTCGCACCGATCGGGCTTTTCTTCGTCTGGATACCCGCCTGCGCGGGTATGACGGGTTCAGCTCACTTCTTCTGCGGCGGCAGATCCGTGCACGAGCCGTGCGCCACCTCCGCCGCCATGCCGATGCTTTCGCCCAGCGTCGGGTGCGGGTGGATGGTCTTGCCGATGTCGACCGCGTCGGCGCCCATTTCAATCGCCAGCGCTATCTCGCCGATCATGTCGCCGGCATGGGTGCCGACGATGCCGCCGCCCAAGATGCGACCGTGGCCGTGGGCTTCGGGGGAGTCATCGAACAGCAGCTTGGTGAAGCCTTCGTCGCGACCGTTGGCAATCGCCCGG
>DALYHR010000383.1:0-1792 GCA_031970775.1 Burkholderiaceae bacterium
AACACACATCGCGAAGTTGTCATTCAGGGCCTGACCCTTTCTGGCCGGACATTCAGGCCCAGCGACTGGTCAGAACGGCTCGCAGGAGCGATGTCCTGCTTTCAGCCTGGCGGACAGGTCAATGCACGCATTGGGTACTCCCCCTACTGCGTCCCGACGCTGCTCGACGGCGTCAGGAGCGTCAAGGTCAACCAGGCCCTGCAGGAGCTTGAACCGATGGCGTGGGATTTCGTCATGAACTTCGCGCGCGACAACGAACTGCGCGTTATCGAACTTCTGCCCTCTTCCTTGCGCTGACCCCTCAGCAGGAAGGCTGATTCGGTCAGTTTTTACATCGTGCATCCGGCCTGATGGGCTTGAAGCAGTAGACTCGGCGAGTGTTCGGATCCTTCTGAAACTCTCCCCGATGCAGGCCCTTGAGTTCTCCTCTTCCGTCAAGGATGGTCAGGTCACCATTCCGGTCCCGATGCCGGAGGGTGTGAGAGTTCGCGTGATTGTCCTGCTTGACGACACACACTCCTCTGATCAGGACGCTTCGTTCAGTGTGTGGGGCGCCGAACTGGGTCAGTTGCCCGTCATAGACGATCTGCCCAAACTGGATTGAAGACCGGCCGTCCGACCCTACAGGATGCCGGCACCCTGTGGGGTAGCCTTTTCTTCTCTCGATAGAATCCGCGATAACACCGTACAACTTTGGGTTGCGTCACCTTAAAGCTGCGCAATGGATTCGATGAGATTACTCGGCAGTACGACCAGTCCATACGTTCGCAAAGTGCGGATCGTGATGGCCGAAAAAAAACTGGACTATAAATTTGAACTACTGGATGTATGGGGCGTCGAGCGCCCCAGTCTTCCACAGAATCCGCTTGGAAAAATCCCCTGCCTGATTTTGGACAGCGGTGACTCCTTGTATGACTCCCGCGTCATCGTCGAATACGTCGACACGTTATCTCCTGTCGGTCGACTGATTCCGGATAAAGGCCGCGAACGCGCAGAAGTACGCACATGGGAATCTCTTGCAGATGGGGTGCTGGATGCTGCAGTTTCTGCCCGTCTTGAACAGACTTGGCCCCATCGCGCAGACACTCAGCGCTGTCAGGCTTGGATCGATCGCCAAATGAACAAGATCGAGTGCGCCCTCGACAGTATGGAAGCTCAGATTCGAGATAAACCCTGGTGTTGTTCAACGAATCATCCGACTTTGGCAGATATCGCGGTCGGGTGTGCCTTGGGTTATCTAGACTTCCGATTCGAGCAATTTAAGTGGCGTGATCTACATCCCGCTTTGGCCAAGCTTTCAGAACGCCTTGAGCAACGTAGCAGCTTTGCCGACACCCGGCCGCCCCTACCCTGATTCAGTCATGCCTGATACAGAAACTCGAACTGCCCAAAAGATTGCGGCTATTCGAACGATCCGCAAATTGATGGAATTCTGGTCGATCTCAGCCCGAGAACTTCGAACCGGGGCGCCAAAAAACGCTGATCGTCCTGCGACCGCTCAAAAACTTCCAGTCAGGTATCGTCACCCAGTTTCCGGTGAAGAATGGGATGGCATTGGTCGACAACCCGACTGGCTTCGGCATGCACTCATTAAAGAAGGATATACCGTCGAAGAAATTCGGGTAGAACCCATCGACTGAGATCCGACTCCCCTCTGCTTTGCAGATCGACAGTGGGAGAGAGTAGTAGACACACCCCCAAAGCGAAACCCCCCAGGGCTGAGAGCCGAGGGGGGTTGAGGGGGTGCCTGACGATGACCTACTTTCACACGGGAATCCGCACTATCATCGGC
>DALYHR010000384.1:0-1786 GCA_031970775.1 Burkholderiaceae bacterium
CTGGTCGAGGAGTTCGGGCTGATCAGCATCCGCGCCACCCGCGAGGCTTACCTGAACACCAATCTGCGCTCAAAACTGGCCCGCCACCACGCCGATGTCGATTCGGCTTTCTGGGGCTGGAACGACATCTGGCTCGACCCGAACTTTCCGCAATGGCAGATCACCGACCTGCTCGGGCAGATCCGCTGCCCGGTGCTGGCGATCCAGGGCGAGGACGACCCCTACGGCACGATGGCGCAGATCGACGGCATCGCGGCGGTCGTGCCCGGCACCCGCCTGCTCAAGCTGCCGGCCTGCGGCCACTCGCCCCATCGGGATCACCCTGATGCCGTGATCGCTGCAATCGTCGATCGTCTGCGCCCGGCCGCGGCCTGAGCCCGGCCTTTTCCCTTGTCCTTTTGCCCCACGACCCTTCAAGGAGACCTGCGATGCCCCTGAACCGCCTTCCGACCCTGGCGCAACGCGCCACCGCCGCCGCCCTGCTGTGTCTGGGCGCTTCGGCCGCGCTGGCCGCCGATGCCGGCAAGCTCAAGATTGGCCTGATGCTGCCCTACAGCGGCACCTACGCTGCACTGGGCAATGCGATCGAAAACGGCTTCAAGCTCTATCTGGCCGAACAGGGCGGACGCATCGGCGGCCGCGAGGTCGAACTGGTCAAGGTCGACGACGAATCCGACCCCTCCAAGGCCACCGACAACGTGCAGAAGCTGATTCGCCGCGAACAGGTCGGCGCCATCATCGGCACGGTGCATTCGGGCGTGGCGATGGCGATGGCCAAGGCGGTGCGCGAAAGCGGCACGATCCTGATCGTGCCCAACGCCGGCGCCGACGGCGTGACCGGCGCGATGTGCGCCCCGAACATCTACCGCAGCTCCTTCTCGAACTGGCAGTCGTCCTACGCGATGGGCGAGGTGATGTTCAAGCGCGGCCACCGCAAGGCCGCCACCATCACCTGGAAGTACGCCGCCGGCGACGAGATGACGGCTGCCTTCAAGGAAGGCTTTGAAAAGGCCGGCGGTCAGGTGGTCAAGCAGCTGACCCTGCCCTTCCCCGGGGCCGAGTTCCAGGCGCTGATCACCGAGATCGCCTCGACCAAGCCGGACGCCGTGTTTAGCTTCTTTGCCGGCGCCGGCGCGGTCAAGTTCGTCAAGGACTACTCGGCCGCCGGGCTGCGCAAGAGCATTCCGCTGTATGGCCCGGGCTTCCTGACTGACGGTGCGCTCGATGCCGAAGGCGAGGCCGCCCAGGGCATTCAGACCACGCTGCACTACGCCGACGGCCTGAACACGCCGCGCGACACCGCCTTCCGCAGCGCCTATCAAAAGGCCTACAAGGCAGCCCCGGACGTCTACGCCGTGCAGGGCTACGACGCCGCGCAGATGCTGGCGATCGGCGCAACCGCCACCCAGGGCGACCTGAGCAAGACCGCAGCCTTTGCCGCTGCGGTCGAAAAGGCCCGCATCGACAGCCCGCGCGGGGCCTTCACGGTCTCCAAGGCCCACAACCCGGTGCAGGACATCTACCTGCGCGAGGTGCAGGGCAAGGAGAACAAGCTGATCGGCACGGCGGCCAAGGCGCTGGCCGACCCGGCCCGCGGCTGCCGGATGTAAGCCGAACGGCAAACCCGCCCGCCGACTCGAACCCCGGACCGCCATGGACGCCACCACCTTCCTGATCCAGTGCCTCAACGCCGTGCAGTACGGGCTGCTGCTGTTCCTGGTCGCCTCGGGGCTGACGCTGATCTTCGGGATCATGGGCGTGATCAACCTCGCCCACGGCAGCTTCT
>DALYHR010000385.1:0-1782 GCA_031970775.1 Burkholderiaceae bacterium
AGTCCGTCCTGAACAACCCATTTCAAAGCACGGCGAAGCGACGAAATTCCGGATGGGGTGATTGCCGGCGGTTGTTCCAGGCAACAGAGACGCACAACACCCAGGCGTAAAAAAGCCGGATGGCTCTCAGGATCATCCGCAGATTGTGTCCGGCACCGCAAAGCACGGCATTCAAGGCATCACCGAGGCTACCCTTGAGCCAGTTCCGTCGCAGTTTGCCTTCGTTTTTCATGTGGCCGATGGCGGGCTCAACGGCACTTCGTCGATGAATGGCTTTCCGGATGGATGGGGTAACGCCACGCTTCTGGCCGCTGCGCCAGATCGTCACGCCAGTGACACTAACGCCCCGATAGCCCTTGTCGACAAACACCGCCTTGGGTTTCTGCGCGGTGAGAATGCTCACCTGCTCGATGGCTTCCGGCAGTGTGTGGCCGTCGTAGGGATTGCCAGGCAAGCTGCGCATGCCAACCACCAGACCTTCCTTGTGCGTGGTGGCGACGGTCACCTTGACGCCGAATTCGTACGGCTGGCGTGCCTTGCCTTTGGAAATGCACTCAACCTCCGGGGCATGCAGGCTGTAGAGCTTGTTTTTGTCTTTGGGTTTTTGCTCCAGCAGTCGTTTGACCCGCGCCAGAATACTGGCCGCCTTCGCGCTGTGCATTTCGTCCTGGTGATCGAGTTTGCGGTCAATGTCACGCCAGACTCGTCCGACCAGGGTGCGCAAGGATTTCAGGCTGGCCTTCATGCGCCGGTATTGTTTGGCATGGGCGTAACGGCCCACCTGCGCCGCCAGCCTGGGCGCTTCGCGGTTGTAGTTTTGGCGCAGCGTAATGCCCAAGGTACCTGCCAGTTTCACCAGATGCTGGCGGGCCCGTTCAAGCAGACGACTGTCGGTCGGGTAAGCCACCGCCTTTTCCATCACCGTTGTGTCGATGATGATCTTCTCGAAACTCTTGGCCTTGACCACCTTGCCCCGGCGGGCGGCTTCAATGGTTTCAGTCAGCAACCACTCCACACCTTCCTCGCCGATCCGCTGGCGCCAGCGCGTCATCGACGAGGGGTCAAGCGGTGGCTTGTGCTGGAAGTAGGTTTCACCACAGAAGTGCTGCCAGTAGGGGTTCTCGACCCATGTCCAGATCAGCTCCTCATCCGAGCAGGCGAACGTATGTTGCAGGTAGAGCAAACCCGCGATCAATCGCGGCGAACTGGCCGGACGTCCGGTACGGGAAGGAAAGTATTCCGCCCAACGGGTTTCAAAGACCGACCAATCGATTAGTTCGGCCAATTTCACCAGCGGGTGTTTGAGGTTGATCAGTTCAGCCAGCGGCTGCTGAAACAAATCACCCGTCGAGGGATGTTTGCCTTTGGGACCCATCGAATACTCACGAAAATCTGCAAGGAATCAGGGTGTTATTATCTCATTTCCGGCAAATTCCCGTCTGCGAAAAATAGAAATTAACCCATTAAATCATCGGGTTGTTCGTTTTTCAGGACGGACGAATTACGGTTGGATCGTGATCGCAAAGCGAGCAGCATCTGAACTGGTTGTTGAACAAGCCCGGTTCCCTGTAAATAGCTTTGGGGTTTTAGCGGTAATGCATGCCGGGTGTTTGTCCCGGCATTTTTTTGAATGGCCCGCTGGCTTGCCAAGGGGCATCGATCAGGCCTTTTCTACGGTCAACCGCAGCATTTGGGCCATTTTCAAGGCAAGTGAGGTAGGGGGGAGATAGTGGAGTCCGACGGATCGTGATTTACGAAGATGGAACGACTACCGAAGGGGGC
>DALYHR010000386.1:0-1780 GCA_031970775.1 Burkholderiaceae bacterium
TCGTAGCCGTGCGGCAGCATCAGCGTCAGGCCGTTGACGCGGCCCCACTTCACTTCGCCCGAGGCGATGAACTGGTCGATCACCACCTGCGCGCCGTTGGCGAAGTCACCGAACTGCGCTTCCCAGATCGTCAGCGTGTTCGGTTCGGCAGCGGCATAACCGTATTCGAAGCCCAGCACCGCTTCTTCCGACAGGATCGAGTCGATCACGGTGAACGGTGCCTGGTTATCGGCGACGTTCTGCAGCGGGATGTAGGTGCCTTCGTCCCACTTCTCGCGCTTCTGATCGTGAATCACGGCATGGCGGTGGGTGAAGGTACCGCGACCGCAGTCTTCACCCGACAGACGCACCGGATAGCCCGCAGCGACCAGCGAGGCGAAAGCCATGTGCTCGCCCATACCCCAGTCGACGTTGGCCTCTCCGCGACCCATCGCGGCGCGGTCGTCATAGACCTTCTTGACCAGCGGATGCATGTTCACGCTGCTCGGAATCGAGGTCAGACGCTCGGACAGGCGCTTCCACTCGGTCAGCGGAATTGCAGTGTCCGCTGCATCGGTCCACTTGCGACCCAGGAACGGTGCCCAATCGACCGCGAACTTGCTCTTGAAATTGGTCAGCACCGGATCGATGGTATGGCGACCTTCGTCCATCGCTGAGCGATAGGCCTTGACCATGTCATCGCCCAGCGACTCACCCAGGCCCTGCGCCTGCAGCTTGTCGGCGTAGAGCTTGCGGGTGCCGGGGTGAGCGCTGATCTTGCGGTACATCAGCGGCTGCGTCAGCGCCGGGGTGTCCTGCTCGTTGTGGCCGAGCTTGCGGAAACAGATGATGTCGATGACCACGTCCTTGCGGAAGGTCATGCGGAATTCCAGAGCGAGCTGGCTGGCCAGCACCACGGCTTCCGGATCGTCACCGTTCACGTGCAGCACCGGGGCCTCGATCATCTTGACCACGTCGGTGCAATACAGCGTCGAGCGCAGATCGCGCGGATCGGAGGTGGTGAAACCGATCTGGTTGTTGATGATCAGGTGAACCGTGCCGCCCGTGGAGTAGCCGCGGGTTTCCGACAGGGCCAGCGTTTCCTGGTTGACGCCCTGACCCCCAAAGGCCGAGTCGCCGTGCACCAGCACCGGCAGCACCTGCGCACCGATCTTGTCGTCGCGACGGTCCTGACGAGCCCGCACCGAACCTTCAACCACCGGGTTGACGATTTCGAGGTGCGAGGGATTGAACGCCAGGCTCAGGTGGACCGGGCCACCGGCGGTGGAGATATCCGAGCTGAAGCCCTGGTGGTACTTGACGTCACCGGCCGGCAGATCTTCCGGAGCGGTGTGCTCGAACTCGGCAAACAGGTCCTTGGGCATCTTGCCCAGGGTGTTGACCAGCACATTCAGACGACCGCGGTGGGCCATGCCGATGACGATTTCCTGCACGCCCTGTTCACCGGCACGCTGCACGATCTCGTCCATCGCCGCGATGAAGCTCTCACCGCCTTCGAGCGAGAAGCGCTTTTGGCCGACGTACTTGGTGTGGAGGAAACGTTCCAGACCTTCAGCGGCCGTCAGGCGCTCGAGGATGGCCTTCTTCTTGTCGGCCCCAAAACTCGGCTTGGAGCGGATCGTTTCGAGCTTTTCCTGCCACCAACGCTTCTGCGCCTGGTCGGTGATGTGATTGAACTCGGCGCCGATGGTGCCGCAGTAAGTCTCACGCAGGGCCTGCAGGATCTCCCGCAGGGTCATGTTCTCGGCCTTGGTGAAGTAGCTGTTGGTGGCCGAGAAGG
>DALYHR010000387.1:0-1762 GCA_031970775.1 Burkholderiaceae bacterium
GGCAGCGTGAGCGCAACCCGCATCGCCATCGCTTTCAGCCGGCCGACGCCCACGTAGAAGGCCCGGCGCAGAACCTTGATCTGGGCCAGATCATCCAGGTCGATCAATGGGACGATGGGGCTCAGACCCGCGTTCACTACCGCGGCAGCACCTGGGCCGCACGCCTCGACCCCAACGAGGTTGCCGCCGAGACCGGCTGGCATGTGATTAGCGGCATGGAGGGCAACACGCTCATCCTGCGCCGCTTGCCCAGCCGTGATGCCGGGCAGGACGGCGGGTACTAAGCGCGCCTGTCCCTCGTTCCCGTTCTGGAGTTGCTCATGGAATCGATCGTCCTGCCGATCCTGCTGGTGGTTGTCGTCTTTATCGTGCGGGCCATCAAGGTGGTGCCCCAGCAAAGTGCCTGTGTGATCGAACGGCTTGGTCGCTATCACGCCACGCTCTCGCCCGGACTGAACTTTCTGGTGCCCTTCGTCGATCGGGTGGCCTATCAGCACTCGCTCAAGGAAATTCCGCTCGACGTGCCCAGCCAGGTCTGCATCACCAAGGACAACACCCAGCTGCAGGTCGACGGCATCCTGTACTTTCAGGTGACCGATCCGCGGCTGGCTAGTTACGGGTCGTCGAACTTCGAGGTGGCCATCACCCAGCTGGCCCAGACCACGCTGCGCAGCGTGATCGGCCGGATGGAACTGGATCGCACCTTTGAGGAGCGCGAGTTGATCAACGCCGCCGTGGTGGCGGCCCTGGACGAAGCCGCGCTGAACTGGGGCGTGAAGGTGCTGCGCTACGAGATCAAGGATCTGACTCCGCCGCGCGAGATCCTGCACGCCATGCAGGCGCAGATCACCGCTGAGCGCGAGAAGCGCGCTCTGATTGCAGCCTCGGAAGGCCGCAAACAGGAACAAATCAACATCGCCACCGGCGAGCGCGAGAGCGCGATCGCCCGGTCAGAAGGCGAGAAGCAGGCCCGCATCAACAAGGCTGAGGGCGATGCCGCCGCGATCACCGCTGTGGCTGCGGCCACCGCCGGGGCAATTGAGCAAATCGCCCGCGCGATCGAGCTGCCTGGTGGTCAGCAGGCGGTGCAGCTCAAGGTGGCCGAACAGGCGGTCAGCGCCTACGCGCAGCTCGCCCAGAAGAACAACACCATGATCGTGCCGGGCAATATGAGCGAAGTCTCTGGCCTGATTTCGACCGCGATGGCCTTGATCAGGGCGCCTCAGGCTCCGGCGCCGATGTCTCCGCCGGAAGGGTCAGGCCCAGCGCGTCGATAAAGCCAAAGCGGCTGAAGTCGCGCACCCGTGCCGGGTAAAGCACACCGAACAGGTGATCGCACTCGTGCTGCACCACCCGGGCGTGAAAGCCGGAGGCCTCGCGCTCGATCGGCCGCCCCTCCGGATCGAAACCGCTGTAACGAATGACCTGCGCCCGCGGCACCCAGCCGCGTAGTCCGGGGACCGACAGGCAGCCTTCCCAGCCCTCCTGTTCGGCGGCATCCAGCACGGTGATCACCGGGTTGATCAACACAGTGCGCGGCACCGGAGGCGCTTCGGGGTAACGGTCGCTGCGCTCGAATCCGAACAGCACCACCGCTTGATCAACGCCAATCTGCGGTGCAGCAATGCCGACGCCGCCGGCATCAAGCATGGTGTCTTCGAGGTCGAGCAGCAACGCCTTGAGCCGTGCAGAGCCAAAGTCGCTGGGCTCGACCGGGCGGGCCGGGCGCATCAGACGCGGATCGCCCATTTTCAGGATCGTT
>DALYHR010000388.1:0-1750 GCA_031970775.1 Burkholderiaceae bacterium
TGCCGGTGATCGCCAACGGCGAGATCTGGACCGTGGCCGATGCGCGCCGCTGCCGGGCCGAGAGCGGCTGCAACGCCCTGATGCTGGGCCGTGGCATCGTCGCCGACCCCGGGCTGGCGCTGGCGATCCTGTCCGATGCTTCGGGCGACGACGACATGCCCGGTCTGGCCTGGCCCGAGGTCGAACGCCTGTTGATCGTCTTCTGGGTGCTGACCCACGAGCATTTCGAACCGCGCCAGCGGGCAGGACGGCTCAAACAATGGCTACACCTGCTGTCCCACCGCCACCCGCAGGCCGAAGCCGCCTATCTGCGCCTTCGGGTGGTCAACGATTCAAGGCTGCTGGATGAGTGGGTCGAGGGCTTGAGCCAGAGAATCGTGTATCCATGCGAACCCACTAGATCAAATATCGGATGACCAGTGAAGCCTCGGTCTGCGTCGAGGTGGTGCGGTCGGTCTGCTGGGGCTGAATCGGATCGACAGCCCGTCTGAACTCGTTGACGGTTCGGAGCAGACGATTCTCAATCCCGATACGCCAGTTGGGTGTCACGATCAGTTCTGCACCGAGAACCATGCCCCGGCTGGAGACCAGGGATTCAGAAGTTGTTCTTGAAGGTGAAAAGCCGCTATGAGTGACGCCGTAGGAGTGCGAAAACACGGCGCCTATCGACCAATTGATGTTGCCTCGTTGGTGCAGATATTCGATTTGAAGCCCTGTGCTCGTCGTCGATCCGTCGGAGGGCGTGGGGTCGCTATTCGGCAGTTGGCGCGTGTAGCCAAACCGAGGTTCCAAACGAAGCGGAACTTTGAATTCGATGGGAATCCGAAGAGTTTGACCATCCAATCCGATCCCGACCTCTGCAGCTTGTGCCGAGTTCAGAAGCAGCAGGAAACCCAGCCAGGGTGAGGCCTTGGCAGCGGTGCGGTAGAGGCTGAAGGCGCGAGTCTTGACGGGTTCGATCATGGTAAGCCCCGCTTTCAGAACATCAGTCGAAACGACATCGAGCTGCTTGATGTGGTGGAAATCTCTCTGGATGCTGACGATCCACCGAAATTTCGCTCACTCCAGTTCAAGCCGGCTCCTGCCTCAAAAGCGATGAAAGTTTTGGGATTGATCCGGTATTCCAGTCCGATGACCCCCAGCAATTGGGCGTACTGCTGGCTGCTCGTGCTTGTCGGCACAGCCCCTCCCATCATGGAGGAATATTCCTGTCGACTCCAGCCGCGTGCGAGCCTTAACCCCTTCACGGTCTGGAATTCGGGGCTCGTGGGTTGGATTCGAACAACCTGAAGGTCAAAACGTCGTTGACTTTCTGTTGACGGAAGGACCCTCAGGCCACTCGAATCAGTGGTGGCGCTGGAATAGGAAAAGGCGGGTTCGATCCGCAGTCGGGACGACGGCCATTCGATCGGTATCTTGAGCTGGGGTCCCCACGGACCGAACGTCGAAATGCCGATGCCAAACTCGGGCTGAGCTGTTGCGTCCAACGACGTAGCCATGAAAAGCGCTGTGACGACCCATTGAACGCGGCGCATAGGGGCCTCCGATAATTTCAGCGACGACCCTGACGGTTTACCAGAATCCACGTCAAACCGGCACATATTCCGATCACCAGCCCGCCGTCGGCGCTTGGCGAAGCCCACCAGCTCCAGGCTGTGGGGGACAGGGTGACGCCCAGCGCGAGGGCGCTTTGAGCGACCAGGTTGATCGTGCCGTGCAGCGCAAAGGCCGGCCAGACCGAGGCGCGGCG
>DALYHR010000389.1:0-1709 GCA_031970775.1 Burkholderiaceae bacterium
CTCACCCCCCTGCATCCGTCCGAGATCGAGTTCGAGGCCTTCCTGTCGCAGCACGCTCCGCTGGCACGACCGGCTGCCACCGGGCCGGACGATCCGGGCTTCTGGCTGTATTCCTCCGGTTCCACCGGCCGCCCCAAGGGCACGGTGCACTCGCACGCCAACCCCTATTGGACGGCCGAGCTGTACGGCCGTGGCGTGCTGGGGCTGCGCGAAAGCGATGTCTGCTTCTCGGCGGCCAAGCTGTTCTTCGCCTACGGGCTGGGCAATGCGCTGACCTTCCCGCTATCGGTCGGTGCGACCACCCTGCTGATGGGCGAGCGCCCGACGCCGGAGGCGGTGTTCCGCCGCTGGACCGGCACCAACCCGACGCAGGGCGGACTGCGGCCGACCGTGTTCTTCGGGGCGCCGACCGGCTTTGCCGGCATGCTGGCGCATCCGCAACTGCCCTCGCGCGGTGAAGTCGCGCTGCGGCTGGTGTCCTCGGCCGGCGAGGCGCTGCCCGCTGAACTGGGCAACCGCTTCCGGCAGCACTTCGGCATCGACATCGTCGATGGCATCGGCTCGACCGAGATGCTGCACATCTTCCTGTCCAACCGCCCCGACGCGGTGCGCTACGGCACCACCGGCTGGCCGGTGCCGGGCTACGAGATCGAGTTGCGCAACGAGGACGGCACCCCGGTGGCCGAGGGCGAGACCGGCGACCTGTTCATCCGCGGCCCCTCGGCGGCGATGATGTACTGGGGCAACCGCGCCAAGACCCGCGAAACCTTTCAGGGGGGCTGGACCAAGAGCGGCGACAAGTACGTGCGCAATCCGGACGGCACCTACACCTACGGCGGCCGCTCCGACGACATGCTCAAGGTCAGCGGCATCTACGTCAGCCCCTTCGAGGTCGAGGCCACGCTGATGATGCACAGCGCCGTGCTCGAAGCCGCCGTCATCGGCGTGACCGACGCCGACGGCCTGACCAAGACCAAAGCCTATGTGGTGCTGAAAAACGGCTTCGCCTGCACCGAGGACGAACTGAAGAACTTCGTCAAGGAGCGGCTGGCTCCTTACAAGTACCCGCGCCAGATCGAGTTCCTCACCGATCTGCCCAAGACCGCCACCGGCAAGATCCAGCGCTTCCGCCTGCGCGAGCGCCATGCCCGGCAGCTCGAACAGCCGGCTTCGGCCTCCTGAACAGCAATAGCGGAACCTTTCTCCGATGAGTTCGCTGATTCATCTCGAAGCCCACGGCGTCGCCCAGAGCCTTGATCTGGAAATCGACTGGGTGGGCCCGCCGCGCCAGGCCTCAGCCGGCGTGATCGTCTTCCTGCACGAGGGCCTGGGCTCGGTGTCGATGTGGCGCGACTTTCCGGCGCGAGTCTGCGAAGCCGCCGGCCTGAGCGGGCTGGTCTATTCGCGTCCCGGCTACGGCCGCTCGACCCCGCGCCCGCCGGAGCAGCGCTGGGGGCTGGACTTCATGCACCGCCAGGGCCGCGAGGTGCTGCCGGCGCTGCTCGACGCACTGGCCCTCGACGGCCCGATTCATCTGGTCGGCCACAGCGACGGCGGCTCGATCGCGCTGATCCACGCCGCCTTCGATGCCTCCAGCGATGCCACTTCCACCCAGCACCGGGTTGCGAGCTGCACCGTGCTGGCCCCGCACATTCTGGTCGAGGAGTTCGGGCTGATCAGCATCCGCGCCACCCGCGAGGCTTACCTGA
>DALYHR010000390.1:0-1700 GCA_031970775.1 Burkholderiaceae bacterium
CGTCCTTGGGGCGGCGGCTGGGCTGCACGTAGGCGGCCTTCCAGGGCTCGGGGCCGAGGGCGCGCAGGAAGGTGGCGGTGTGACTGGTGCCGGCGCCGACTTCCATGTCGTAGGGCTGCAGCAGCGCGCAGCCTTGGGCGTCCCAGTACGACTGGAGTCGAAGAATGATTTGCTGGAAGGTCAGCATGGCAGCTCGCGGGCCGGGGTCGCCGGCTTCAGGATCGTGAATCGGAATAGGGGGGCAATTCTAGGCGGCTGGGGTCTGCAGTGCGGCCCATTGCGCCGGGGTGCCGAAGTTTTCCCAGCGCCCCTCGTATCGGCTCAGACCGATCCGGCCGGTGCGGACCCCATCGCGCAGCAGTGGCCCCAACGCGGCACGCTGACCGCGCGGCAGTCCGGTCAGTAGGGCCGGGCGCATCAGCGCCAGATTGGCGTAGGTCTGACGTTCGCCCGGAGCGATCTCAAAATCGCCATCCGGGTGATAGGGCGGGTTGGGCACCAGCCAGAGCTGGGCGTCGAGGCCGCTGGCGATGAAGCGTTCGGCCTCTGCGCTGTCGAAGGAGAAGTCGGGGGCCCAGATATCGCCCGAAACCACCCAAAACGCTTCGCGACCGTCGGCGCACAGCGCGTCGAGCGCCGTGGCGATGCCGCCGGCGGTCTCCAGCGCGCCGCCCCAGTCACGGCCTTCATGCGAGTAACTGATCGACAGCCCGAAGCGCGAACCGTCGCCGAGCAGGGCCGGGAATTGCTCTTCGAGCCAGGCGGTGTTGATCACGACCTCACGAACCCCGGCCTGAGCCAGGGCCAGCAGATGCCACTCGATCATCGGTCGGCCCCAGATCGGCAATAACGGTTTGGGCACGGTGTCCGTCAGGGGGCGCATGCGCTCTCCGCGGCCGGCGGCCAGAACGATGGCGCGAAGGGGGGGAGTCGGGGTCACGGCAGATCGATAAAAGGTGTCAGAGCAACCCGGAAGGGTATGTCGAAAGTTCTAGCCTCGTGAAGGGTTTTGCCTCAAAATAGTCAGCTTTGCGCAAGATTGCTGTAAGAGCACTCGACGCACGCTCCATTTGTTCTGCTGTTTATTCGCTGAGGAGATCTATTCATGGCCATCAAGATTGGTATCAACGGTTTCGGTCGTATCGGCCGCATGGTGTTCCGCGCTGCAATCGCGAATCACCAGGACATCGAAGTTGTCGGCATCAACGATCTGCTCGAGCCCGACTATCTGGCCTACATGCTGACCTATGACTCGGTGCACGGCCGCTTCAAGGGCAGCGTGGCTGTCGATGGCAACACCCTGATCGTCAACGGCAAGCCGATCCGCCTGACCGCTGTCAAGAACCCGGCAGAACTGAAGTGGGACGAAGTCGGCGCCGACATCGTCGTCGAATCGACCGGCCTGTTCCTGACCAAGGACACCTGCGAAGCCCACATCAAGGCGGGCGCCAAGAAGGTGATCCAGTCGGCTCCGTCGAAGGACGACACCCCGATGTTCGTCTACGGCGTGAACCACACCAAGTACGCCGGCGAAACGATCATCTCGAACGCTTCGTGCACCACCAACTGCCTGGCCCCGATCGCCAAGGTGCTCAACGACAGCTTCGGCATCAAGCGCGGTCTGATGACCACCGTGCACGCTGCTACCGCCACGCAAAAGACCGTGGACGGCCCGTCGAACAAGGACTGGCGCGGTGGCC
>DALYHR010000391.1:0-1678 GCA_031970775.1 Burkholderiaceae bacterium
ACCACGTCGGCGGTGCGGAAGGTGCCCGAGCTGGCGCGGCCGAGCTTCTTGCCGGTCAGGTCATCGACCAGATCGATCGACAGGCCGAAGCGTTCGGCCTCGGCCAGCGTGGCCAGCATGCCGGCCACACCCACCCGGTTGGCGACGAAGTTGGGCGTGTCCTGCGCGCGGATCACGCCCTTGCCCAGCGAGGTGGTGGCAAAGGTTTCAAGCTGATCGAGGATCGCCGGGTCGGTGCCCGAGGTGGGAATCAGCTCGACCAGCTGCATGTAGCGCGGCGGGTTGAAGAAGTGAATGCCGCAAAAGCGCGAGCGCAGGGCTTCCGGCACGGCCTCGGCAAGCGCGGAGATGCTCAGCCCCGAGGTGTTGGACGCCAGGATCGCCTGCGGGCCGATGTGCGGGCCGATGCGCTCGTACAGCGCGCGTTTCCAGTCCATCCGCTCGGCGATCGCCTCGATCACCAAGTCGCAATCGGCCAGCAGTGCCAGATCGTCGTCGTAGTTGGCCGCCTGAATGCGGCCGGCCTCGTCGCTCAGGCCCAGCGGCGCGGGCTTGAGTTTTTTCAGACCCTCGATCGCCTTGAGGGCAATGCCGCTCTTTGGGCCAGCCGGGGCGGGCAGATCGAACAGCACGACCGGCACGCGGACGTTGACCAGATGGGCGGCGATCTGCGCGCCCATCACCCCGGCGCCGAGCACGGCGACCTTGCGTACGTTGAAAGCCATGATGTGAGTCACTCCACTCGGGTCCAGGTCTGTGTGCGGCCCAGCAGCGGCATGCCGATGTAGCCGCGCACCTCCAGCCGCTTGCCGTTGTCGATCGGGCGCAGCCGCACCTTGTAGGTCTTGCCGTTCTTGGGGTCGAGGATGTCGCCGCCCTCCCACAGACCGGCGTCATCGCTGCTATGGCGCACCTGGCGCAGGATGGTCAGCCCGAGCAGCGGCTGATTGCGGCGCTCGTCGCTGCAGAGATCGCAGACGCCGTCGCGCTTGGCGTCCGGGGCGAGCAGCTGCTCGATGCGACCGGTCAACACCCCGGCCTGTTCGCTGATGCGTACCAGCGATTTTTCGGTTTTGCCGTCGTCATCGATGGTCTTCCACAACCCGGCCGGGCTGGCCTGCGCCAGGGCGATCAGCGGGGTCGTGAGTAGCGCGACGGCTGTGAGGAGCATGCGTTTCATGCGGGTTCTCCTTCAGAACAGATCAGCATCCAGCGCCATCAGCGAGGCGCTGCCGGAGCGGGCGGTGCGGATCAGTGTGGCGGTTTCGGGCAGCAGCTTCTGGAAGTAGAAGCGCGCCGTGGCGAGTTTGGCGGTGTAGAACGGGTCGCCCGAAGCTTGATGGTCGAGGGCCACGCGGGCCATGCGTGCCCAGAAGTAGGCGAAGACCAGATGGCCGCAGACGCGCAGGTAGTCGGGCGAAGCTGCACCGACTTCGTCCGGGTTGCGGAAGGCCTTGAAGCCGAGTTCGGTGGTGAGCTTGGTGACCTTGTCGGCCAGATCGGCCAGCGGGTTGATGAACTCCTGCATCGATTCGTTGACGCCTTCGGTCTCGATCAGCGCGGCGATGCGCTTGCCGAAGCGTTTTAGGCGTGCGCCGTTGTCGGCCAGCACCTTGCGGCCGAGCAGGTCGAGCGACTGAATCGCGTTGGTGCCCTCGTAGATCATGTTGATGCGCGC
>DALYHR010000392.1:0-1655 GCA_031970775.1 Burkholderiaceae bacterium
GCACCGGCGGCAGGCCGCGGGTGATGTCGATGTTGACCGAGGGGTCGGTGTACGGCCCGGAGGTGTCGTACAGGGTGATCGTTTCACCATTGGTGAGGCTGACCTCACGCATTGGCACGCTCACGCCGGTCAGCGGACCGTCGAGATGAATTTTCCTGGAGGCCGGAAGCGGCTCCCGGCAGGCAGCGAGCCGGGCGGCGGCACCGGCGGCGCCGGCAGTAAGGTCGGGTGCGTTCATCGAAAGACTCCGGGACACGGGGGTTGGGCTCCGGAGTCATCCCGATTGACCTGTCGGCCTGATCAGACTCACGCTCTTCTTACGCCGGTATGACCCGGTTCAAGTTCGCGGGTTCGGCAGACACGACATACAGCCTGTGTACAGGCCTGTGAATCTGAAGCCGTCTCAGCATCACGTGATGCACCCCGGAGCGGGCGCGATTGTAGCGTCCTGTCCCAGGGACACCCGACACGCCCACTCGATCGGCACAAATTCACGCCTTGCCCTACCTGTATCGATTCCCCGACGCCCGAATATGCCCCGGTTGACGTGAATGCAAACAATTCACCATTTGCAACAAATATTGCACCCCTCTTCGTGACCCATTCAACGGTTAAGGGACCAGGGTGTGGCGATTCGAGGAAATTCACTGATCTGTGAAGTCTTAAAACAACACTCACAGCCTCCGCGAATGTGACAAAAGTGGCGCCTAGTAGGTGCTTTACCGAGGCTTTCAAGCCCCCTCGAACCCGGGAGGCAGGGTTGGACTCGAGCCTTAAAACGATCTTAAGTAAGATGATGTGGAATCAACCCGAGTTATTCATCCGGGGGGGTGTGGATTAAGTCATCCGCACTCGCCCCATACGGGTGTCACGTTCCGGTTCGCCGGCCTTGTCTGTCCTTGTTTGGGGGAATCATGGCTTCCAGGAAGCATCTTTTCAAACGTCGCCCGGTTGCAGTGGCAGCCACTGCGACCGCCGTTGCGGCTCAGCTTTTCGTTGCTACTCAGGTCAATGCCGGTATCGGCTATGTCGACGCATTGGATTCCGCCGGCAATCCGATGGTGATCCAGACCTACTTCGCCAGCAGCCCCAGCGGTCTCCGTCAGGCCACGACGCTTGGTGTTGGCGGCGGCCTGGATCCGGCCAGCATGGCAGCTGCCCAGGTCAACGCCAAGTTTCCTGGCTACCTAGGCGCCGGTGGTAATCCGGATACTGGTCGCGCACTGCGCAAGTTCGTCGACCCGCTGGCTCCGCTGGCAATCGCTGGCAAGCCGACCCTGCAAGGCAACGCGCAAGTTACCAAGTACATCCCGCTGATCGCCTTCCCCGAAAAGTGGACCAGCCCCTCGACGGGTCTACCGACCAACGATGACTACATCGAAATTGCCGCCGTCGAATACCGCGAGCAGTTCCACTCCGATCTGCCGGCGCTGCCGAAGACCGGTCACGGATCGACCGCCGAGACGGCACCGGGATCGGGCGTTGGCTTCGATGTCGGTTTGAACACGGGTAACCCGGCTCAGATTGGTGTCAATGCACCGGCCAAGGGCGGGACCACGATCCGTGGCTATGTCCAGATCGTCACGCCGACCATGGAAATGGCCAAGGGCGCCAACACCTGGGCTGCTGGCATGACCGAAGCTCAGCGCACATCG
>DALYHR010000393.1:0-1648 GCA_031970775.1 Burkholderiaceae bacterium
GTACGACGACCCGCGCGGCCTGCGCAAGTACGACGAGCCGGGCCTGGCCTCGCTGGACCGCCTGATCGAGGCCGGACAGGCTCATGCGGCGAGCCACCCCGGCTTCCTGGAAGCTGCGGTCGAGCGCACCCGCACGACCGATGTCGCGGCGATGTTCTTCACCTCGGGCACGACCGGCAACCCCAAGGGCGTCGTGCACACCCATGCCTCGCTGATCGACCGCGCCGGTGCCGGCGCACGCTTTGACAAGCTGACCAGCGCCGAGGAAGTGCTGGCCTATCTGCCGCCGGCCTGGATCGGCCAGAACTGCTTCAGCTACGCGCAGTGGCTGGTCTGCGGCTACGTCGTCAACTGCCCGGAGTCGGGCGCGACGGTGACGATCGACCTCAAGGAGATCGGCCCGACCTACTACTTCGCGCCGCCGCGGGTGTTCGAGGGCCTGCTGACCAGCGTGATGATCCGCATGGAGGACGCCGGTGCGCTCAAGCGCGGCCTGTTCCACCACTACATGGCGCTGGCTCGCCGCATCGGCCCGGCACTGATGGACGGCAAGCCCGTCAGCGCGCTGGACCGCCTGAGCTACCGGCTGGGCGACCTGCTGGTCTACGGCCCCTTGCGCAACACGCTGGGCTTCAGCCGGGTGCGCGTGGCCTACACGGCCGGCGAGGCGATCGGGCCGGACCTGTTCACCTTCTACCGCTCGATCGGCATCAACCTCAAGCAGCTCTACGGTTCGACCGAAACCGCGGTGTTCGTCTGTCTGCAGCCCGACCACGAGGTCAAGGCCGACTCGGTGGGTGTGCCGATCTCCGGGGTCGAGATCCGCATCAGCGACAGCGGCGAAGTGCTGGTCAAGTCGCCGGGCCTGCTCAAGGAGTACTACCGCAACCCGGCCGCCACCGCCGAAGTGCTGACCGCCGACGGCTGGTATCACACCAGCGACGCCGGCTTCATCGACGCCCACGGCCACCTGCGCATCATCGACCGGGTCAAGGACGTCGGCCGGCTGGTGGGCGGCCCCAACGACGGCGCGATGTTTGCGCCCAAGTATGTCGAGAACAAGCTCAAGTTCTTCCCGTTCATCAAGGAAGCCGTGGCCTTCGGCCATCAGCGCGACCGGGTCTGCGCCTTTATCAATATCGACATGGAAGCGGTGGGCAACTGGGCCGAAAAGCGCAACCTGCCCTACGCCGGCTACACCGATCTGGCCGGCAAGGCCGAGGTGCTGGTGATGATTCGCGACTGCATCGAGCAGGTCAACGCCGACCTGGCCGCCGACGAAAAGCTGGCCGGCTGCCAGATTCACCGCTTCCTGGTGCTGCACAAGGAACTCGACGCCGACGACGGCGAAATGACCCGCACCCGCAAGGTCAAGCGCGGCTTCATCAACGACAAGTACCAGGTGCTGGTCGATGCGATGTACGCCGGCCGCAACGAGCAGTTCATCGAGACCCAGGTCAAGTTCGAGGACGGCCGCACCGGCTCGGTGTCGGCGACGCTGAAGATCCTCGACGCCAAGACCTTCCCGTCCCACAGGAAAGCGGCTTGATCATGGCCCAACGCACCATCGGCGACGTCATCCTCGACGTCAGAAACATCAGCCTGCGTTTCGGCGGCGTCAAGGCGCTGACCGACATCAGCTTCAACG
>DALYHR010000394.1:0-1621 GCA_031970775.1 Burkholderiaceae bacterium
AATCGAACCACCGACACGCGGATTTTCAATCCGCTGCTCTACCAACTGAGCTACTTGGCCAAGACCGCCATTATAGGCGTGAATAAAAGAAGGAGTCCAGAACTTTTTTGATCTGATCGACGAATGATTTTCAGGGTGGAAAGATGCCCGAACTTGGTGCACGATCCTTCGCCCCAACATCCGATGTCGAGGAGTCACGATGAGCGATCAGATCAAGTACCTGCTATCCGAAGACCAGATGCCGAAGGATTGGTACAACATCCAGGCCGATCTGCCGGTGCCGTTGCCGGCGGTCCTGCATCCGGGCACTCTGCAGCCTGTGGGGCCGGAGGATCTGGCGCCGCTGTTCCCGATGGCGCTGATCCTGCAGGAGGTGACGCAGGAGCGGCGCATCGAGATTCCCGATCCGGTTCAACAGGTCTATCGCCAGTGGCGACCTGCGCCGTTGTTCCGTGCGCGCAATCTGGAAAAGGCGCTCGATACCCCGGCGAAGATTTACTACAAGTACGAAGGGGTCAGCCCCGCCGGGTCTCACAAGCCCAACACGGCCATCCCGCAGGCCTTCTACAACCGCGAGGCCGGGGTTCGCAAGCTCACCACCGAGACCGGGGCGGGTCAGTGGGGCACATCGCTGTCTTTTGCCGGGGCGCTGTTCGGCATCGATGTGCAGGTTTTCCAGGTGCGTATTTCCTATGACCAGAAGCCGTACCGCCGTGCTGTGATGGAGGCCTACGGCGCACATTGCGTGGCATCGCCCTCGAATCTGACGCAGTCGGGCCGGGCGATTCTGGACAAGAACCCGAATCATCCAGGCAGTCTGGGCATCGCCATTTCCGAGGCGGTCGAGATCGCGGCGCAGCGTGATGACACCAAGTACGCCCTGGGTTCGGTGCTGAATCACGTGCTGCTGCACCAGACCATCATCGGTGAGGAAGCGATCCTGCAGATGGAGATGGCGGGCGACGACCCGGATGTGGTGATCGGCTGCACCGGCGGGGGCTCGAACTTCGCTGGCATTGCCTTCCCGTTCCTGGGGTTGCAGCTGCGAGGGGGCGAAAGGGCCAAGAAGCGCCGCATCGTGGCAGTGGAGCCCGCGGCCTGTCCGTCGCTGACCCGGGGTCGCTATGCCTATGACTTTGGCGACACCGCTCACCTCACCCCGCTGATGAAGTCGCATACGCTCGGCAGTACCTTCACGCCGCCGGGCTTCCATGCTGGCGGTCTGCGCTATCACGCCATGTCACCGCTGGTGTCGCATGTGAAGGAACTGGGGCTGATCGAGGCGGTGGCCTACCACCAGACTGCCTGCTTCGAAGCCGGGGTGACCTTTTCGCGCGCCGAAGGCATCGTTCCTGCACCGGAGTCGAACCATGCTGTCAAGGCAGCGATCGAAGAGGCCCTGCGCTGCAAGCGCGAAGGCAAGTCGGAAGTGATTCTGTTCAACCTCAGCGGTCACGGCCACTTTGACATGCAGTCGTACACCGACTATTTCGCCGGCAAGCTGACCGACGTGAACTACGACGAAGGTGAACTGGCTCAGGCTCTGGCGGTGTTGCCGCCGGTGCCGGCCTGACGTCGCTGCTCCCTGAGCATGTAAAGGTAGAGACTCTCGACCTTCTGG
>DALYHR010000395.1:0-1492 GCA_031970775.1 Burkholderiaceae bacterium
CGCGGTCGAGGGTCTGGCGCATTTCGGGCCGGCCGGTCTCGATCGAATCCAGCCGTACGCCGCGCAGCGTGCCTTTGGAGATGAGCGCTTCAATGCTTTGGCCCCAGCGCTTAAGGGCCGGCTGCAGTGCAGTCTCCTGCGGGCCCGCCGGGCGGGCGACCATGAGCCGCCAGGTGATGCGGCTGGCGGGCTGGACCAACCCGGTGGAGGGCAGATCGTCAGCATGCATCAGCACGCGCGGTGAAAAGGCGCTGAAGCCCGCACCACGATCAGGCTCCTCGATCAGAAGGGCTGCGATGCGCAGAGACCGCTGACCCAACATCAGCGAGTCGCCGAGCTTGAGCCCCAGCACCTCGGGCAACCCTGGGTCAAGCCAGACCGTTCCGGACAGCGGCCCGTGGTTCAGGATCTGCTCCTGTCCATGTTCGTCACGGATTTTCAGAGCGCCGCGCAGAGGGTAGCCTGCTTCGGCCGCCTTGAGCGCAACAAGCTTCATGGCACCGCCGTGATCCTCAGGCGCACGGGCCATGCTGGGAAAGGTGGCGGTTGTCACCGCCAGCAGCCCGGATGAGCGTGCTTCGGTCGCCCATTCGGCGGGCAGGGCGGTATCGCCCACCACCACGCGTTCGCCGCCGAGCATCTGTGCGGCGTCGCGCACCAGCGCACCTTGCAGTCGGTCGGCAAAGAACCCCACTGCACTCAACGCCGTCACGGCCAGTGTTACAGCCACCAGCAGCAGGCGCAACTCTCCTGCTCTCAAGTCACGCATCAACTGCCGAGCAGTTTGGCGCAGCAGTGAGGTCAGATCGGTAGCGAGGGCAGGGCGGTCAGCTGGCATGGGCGGGGTGTACTGTGTTCGGGCCGTCAAGATGGGACGGGGATCATGCCCGAATGGTGCTCTGTCCACGTCTCACCGTACCCCACGGATGACGATCTGCCCCAGTGCGCTGGCGCAATAACCCTGTCCGGTGGCGGTGCGGAACCAACTGAGGGTGCCGTTGAGCTGGGCAGGTAATCCCGAAGCGGCGGCGCTCAGCGCCAGGTCAAGCTGATTGTCGAAGTGGCAGGCTCCGCCCAGGACAGTCGGCGCTGACCAGTGCATCCACAGGCCGTCGCCTGAGGCATTGCCATCGATCTCAGCCGGCAGCAGGCCGTTCGGGTCAGCCGGCACGGCGCTGAGGTGGTACTGACAGGGTGCTGCCGGGCTGCTGCGGCTGAACACCCATTGCTGCGCCGCGATCAAGCCATTGCCAAAGTCGGCAGAAATCTGCCAGCTACCGTCAAAGGCTTCGCAGGTCGGCACCGGCCCCTCGTATGTGCTTTCGCTGCAGCCACACAAGGTCAGGACAAGGGTGCCCAAGCAGATCCGCATGCGGCAAGACTTGGAACTATGGCTTGGCGGCGAATAAGACTTTGTCGCTGACATTGATCAGGCATTAGGAAAGCGGCTACACTGCGCCCCTCGCGAGTTGAGCCGCTGCGGAAGTGGGGG
>DALYHR010000396.1:0-1477 GCA_031970775.1 Burkholderiaceae bacterium
TTCGAGATCGCCGACCGCATCCACGTCGCCCGCCTGGGCCGGCGCGCGGCGGTGCTCAACCCGAAGGCCATCAGCATGAGCGACACCGTGGCGGTGATGACCGGGGCGATGCCACCCGAGCAGATTCCGGCGCACTGTCTGGCCCATTGAACGGTGCATTGAGGAGACTCCGCCATGCTCAAAGGCATCGATCCGCTGCTGTCGCCCGACCTGCTCAAGGTGCTGGCCGAGATGGGCCACGGCGACGAGATCATCATCGCCGACGCCAACTTCACTGCGGCTTCGCTGAGCCTCGGGCCGGACGGTCAGCGCAAGCCGCTGATTCACCTGCCCGGCGCCGGAGTGCTGCGCACGGTGCGCGCCGTCATCAGCCTGCTGCCGCTGGATGCCGCGGTGGCGCAGCCTGTGGCCTACATGCAGGTCTGCAACCGTCCGGTGGGCTGGCGCAGCCGGCTGCAGCGCGAGGTGGTGGGCTGGCTGGACGAACAGGGGCACGCCGACCCGTCGCAATGCGAGGCGGTGGAGCGCTTCGCCTTCTATGATCGCGTCCGCCGCGCCTTTGCCATCGTGCTGACCGGCGAGCTGCAGCCCTACGGCAACGTGCTGCTGAAAAAAGGCGTGATCGGCCAGCCCCTCGACCCATGAACGATTCCCCCCCCGCCGGCGCCAGCCAGCTGCGTCCGCGCGGCTCCAACCACGTCGGCATGCGCCAGTACAACGAGCGCGTGGTGCTGCATGCCATCCGGCTGCACGGCGACTTGCCCAAGGCCGAGCTGGCCCGGCTGACGCACTTGAGCACCCAGACCGTTTCGCTGATCGTCAACAAGCTGCTCGACGACCAGCTGCTGATCAAGCGCGAGCCGCTGCGCGGCCGCATCGGCCAGCCTTCGGTGCCGATTGCCCTCAACCCGGACGGCGCCTTTGCTCTGGGCCTGAAGGTCGGCCGCCGCCGCGCCGAACTGATCCTGATCGACTTTGTCGGCAGCGTGCGCCAGCGCTGGGCCTTCGACTACCCGGCCGAACGCCGCTACCCCGAGCCGGAGCAGCTGATCGACTTTGTGGTGCGCTGTGAGGCCGAGCTGCGCCAGAGCGCCGTGCTGCAGGACCGCTTTGAGCGCATCCAGGGCCTGGGCATCGCCATGCCGTTCTCGCTGGGCGGCTGGCAGACCCTGCTGGACATGCCGCCCGAAGTGGCAGCGCGCTGGCCACAGACTGATTTACGCGCCGAGATCGCCCGGCGCATCGACTGGCCGGTGATGCGGCTCAAGGACACCACCGCCGCCTGCACCGCCGAGCTGGTGGCCGGGCGCGGGCAGTCGCTGCACAGCTTTCTGTACCTCTTCATCGACACTTTCATCGGCGGCGGGCTGGTGCTCGATAGCCAGCTGCACGCTGGCGCCGGTGGCAACGCGGCCGCCGTGGCCTCGATGCCGCTTCAGCGCGCCCTGCCCGGCAGCGGCGCCCCGGCGCAGGTGCT
>DALYHR010000397.1:0-1432 GCA_031970775.1 Burkholderiaceae bacterium
TCGCGACCTCAACCTTGGCAAGGTTGCGCTCTACCAACTGAGCTATTCCCGCGTTTCTCACTGCTGTTTAGCAGCGAGAATTGAATTGTAGGCGACTTTTTAAACACAATGCAAGCACTTTCGATGCAAGCTTTGAAAATTCATTGGGTCGCCCCATCCAAGATCGATATCAGTGCTTGACCGAACCTGTCACGGCAGAACCCTCGGCGCCAGCAGCTGCCACTTCAACCTTCGGTTCCTCGTCAGGCAGCGGCTGCGGCGGCGAGGCCAGAGCAATTTCCAGCACCTTGTCGATCCAGCGCACCGGAATGATCTCGAGGTGGTTCTTGACGTTCTCAGGGATCTCCTGCAGGTCCTTGGCGTTGTCTTCGGGAATCAGCACCGTACGGATCCCACCGCGGTGCGCCGCCAGAAGCTTCTCCTTCAGACCGCCGATTTCAGTGACCTCACCCCGCAGCGTGATCTCACCGGTCATGGCCACATCGGCCCGCACCGGAATGCCGGTCAGCGCCGAGACGAAGGCCGTGGCCATGGCGGCTCCGGCACTCGGACCATCCTTGGGTGTAGCCCCATCAGGCACGTGGATGTGGATGTCGCGCTTCTCGAACAACTCATCCTTGATGCCCAGACGGGCGGCACGGCTTCGCACCACCGTGCGCGCAGCCTCGACCGACTCCTTCATCACATCCCCGAGTGAACCGGTCCGGATGACAGCACCCTTGCCGTTCATCACAGCGGCTTCAATGGTGAGCAGATCGCCCCCCACTTCCGTCCAGGCCAAGCCATTAACCTGTCCGACCTCGTTCTGCTTTTCAGCTTCGCCGTAGCTGTACTTGCGCACGCCCAGGAAGTCGTTGAGATTCTCGGCCGTGACCACGACCTTGCCCTCGTACTTCTTGAGCGACAAGCCCTTGACCACCTTGCGGCAGATGCGCGAGATCTCGCGTTCCAGCGACCGCACACCGGCTTCACGGGTGTAGTAGCGGATCAGGCTGCGGATTGCGTCCTCGCTGATATCGAGTTCCTCATCCTTGACGCCGTTGTTGCTGCGCTGCTTGGGCAGCAGGTAGCGCTGGGCGATCGAGACCTTTTCATCCTCGGTGTAACCCGACAAGCGGATCACTTCCATCCGGTCCAGCAGGGCCGGCGGAATGTTGAGCGAGTTGGACGTCGCGATGAACATCACGTCCGACAGATCAAAATCGACCTCAACGTAGTGGTCGGCAAAGGTGTGGTTCTGCTCGGGGTCGAGCACTTCGAGCAGTGCCGAGCTCGGATCGCCACGGAAATCCATGCCGAGCTTGTCGATCTCGTCGAGCAGGAACAGCGGGTTGCGCACCCCGACCTTGGTCAGCGACTGCAGCACCTTGCCCGGCATCGAGCCGATGTAGGTGCGGCGATGGCCGCGGATCTCGGCCTCGTCGCGCATGCC
>DALYHR010000398.1:0-1421 GCA_031970775.1 Burkholderiaceae bacterium
TGTCACGCGGGTACAGGAACACCCCGCCGCGGGTCATGATGCGGTGCACTTCAGCGACCATGCTGGCCACCCAGCGCATATTGAAGTTGCGCACACGCGGGCCCGACTCACCGGCCACGCACTCGGCGACGTAGCGCTGAATCGGCTTTTCCCAGAAACGCTGGTTCGAGGCATTGATGGCGAATTCGCTGGTCGTGACCTTGATGTTCACGCCCGAACGGGTGTGAACCCAGCGGCTGCTGACCGGATCCAGCGTAAAGAACTCGATGCCGTGACCGGTGCTGAGCACCAGCACCGTGGCCGGGCCATACAGGGCATAGCCTGCTGCGACCTGGCGACGGCCCGGCTGCATGAAGGCGGCCTCGGTCGGCTCGGCACCCGGGAACAGATGCGGCAGCACCGAGAAGATCGTGCCCACCGAGATATTGGCCTCGATGTTGGACGAACCATCCAGCGGGTCGAACACGGCCAGATAGCGACCGGTCGTGGCGTGGTTGGGCGAGACAGTGGGATTTTCCAGCTCTTCGCTGGCCCAGCCGGCCACCGAGGTGCAAGCCGCCAGTGCTTCAGCCATGCAGTCGTCCGAGTAGACGTCGAGCTTTTGCTGGTTTTCGCCCTGAACGTTCACTTCACCCACGGCACCGTGGATGCTTTCGCCCCCTTCGCCGGCGATGGCGCCCCGCGAACAGGCTCGCGAGATCTTGACGCAGGCCTGCGCCAGATGCCGGATCACGTCGGCCACGGCCGGCTGCTGGCCGGCCAGCCACGATTCAAGATCCGGAGTGCTGATGCTGCTCATGGGGTTGTCTCCTCGGTTCTCTTCAAAAATTCAGAAATGCGACGAATACAACTCCCGACCCCGCAAGCCTGTTGCCGGCCCTGGGCGGTGTATCAGGAGGGAAATTTCAAAACCGTTCAGCGGGCCAACTCAGCGCGCATCGCGTCGATCACGGCCTTGTAGTCCTTCTGACCGTAGATCGCGCTACCGGCCACGAAGGTGTCGGCACCGGCGTCGGCGACGCGGCGGATGTTGTCGACCTTGATGCCGCCGTCCACTTCCAGGCGGATATCACGGCCCGAGGCGTCGATGATCTTGCGAGCGGCTTCGGTCTTGCGCAGCGCGCTGTCGATGAAGCTCTGACCGCCAAAGCCGGGGTTGACGCTCATGATCAGCACCACGTCAACCTTGTCGATCACCCACTCCAGCACGTCCAGCGGGGTGGCCGGGTTGAACACCAGACCGGCCTTGCAGCCGCCGGCGCGGATCAGTTGCAGCGTGCGGTCGACGTGGGCCGAGGCTTCCGGGTGAAACGTGATCACGTCAGCACCGGCTTCGACGAAGCCCTGGGCCAGCGCATCGACCGGAGCAACCATCAGGTGCACGTCCAGCGTGGCCGGCGTGCCATCGGGCTTGACGCAAT
>DALYHR010000399.1:0-1421 GCA_031970775.1 Burkholderiaceae bacterium
CTGCTGTCGATCGCGATCTCGACCCTGCTGTGGTTCGACTGGAGCAACCGCTTTGTCTGGGTGGTGATGCTGGTCACCTTCGGCTTTGGTGCGGTCGGCTGGGCCGACGACTGGCGCAAGGTGGTCAACAAGAACCCGGAGGGCATGCCCTCGCGCGAAAAGTTCATCTGGCAGTCGCTGATCGGCTTGGTCGCGGCGCTGTATCTGGCCTTCAGCGTGTCCGAGACCTCGAATCTGCGGGTGCTCGACCTGTTCTTCCGCTGGGTGATTTCGGGCTTCTCGAACGACCTGCCGCCCAAGGCCGATCTGATCGTGCCGTTCTTCAAGACCATCAGCTACCCGCTGGGGGTGTTCGGCTTCATCTTCGTCACCTACTTCGTCATCGTCGGCGCCAGCAATGCGGTCAACCTGACCGACGGGCTGGACGGACTGGCGATCATGCCGGTGGTGCTGGTCGGCGGCTCGCTGGGCCTGTTCGCCTACGTCACCGGGCATGCGGTCTATTCGAAGTACCTGTTTTTGCCGCACATCCCCGGCGCGGGCGAGCTGCTGATCTTCTGCACCGCGATGGCCGGGGCGGGTCTGGCCTTTCTGTGGTTCAACGCCTATCCGGCGCAGGTCTTCATGGGTGACGTCGGCGCGCTGGCGCTGGGCGGCGCGCTCGGCACCATCGCGGTGATCGTCCGGCAGGAAATCGTGCTGGGCATCATGGGCGGCATCTTTGTGGTCGAGGCGCTGTCGGTGATGGTGCAGGTCAGCTACTTCAAGTACACCAAGCGCAAGTACGGCCAGGGCCGCCGCATCTTCCTGATGGCACCACTGCACCATCACTACGAAAAGAAGGGCTGGGAGGAGACACAGGTGGTGGTGCGCTTCTGGATCATCACGATGCTGCTGTGCTTCGTCGGCCTGTCCACCCTCAAGCTGCGCTGAGCTCAACGCAGGAAAAATTCCGCCATGCAGTCTTTGAACGGCTCTTTCAACGGACAGTCGATTCTGATCCTCGGCCTGGGCGACTCGGGCCTGGCGATGGCGCGCTGGGCGCAGCGCTGCGGTGCGGCCCGCATCGTCGTCACCGATAGCCGCGAGGCGCCGCCGCAGGCTGCCCGGCTGCTGGCCGATGTGCCGCAGGCCCGCCTGCATCACGGTTTCGCGCCGACGCTGCTCGACGGCATCGACCGGCTGTTCAAGAGCCCGGGGCTCTCGCCGCTCGACCCCCGGCTGCAACCGCTGCTGGAAGTGGCCGGACAGCGCGGACTGCGGCTCGAAGGCGAACTCGACGCCTGGGCGCAGGCGCTTCATCAGCTCCAATCCACCCAGGGCTACGCCCCGAAGGTGCTGGCGATCACCGGCACCAACGGCAAGACCACCACCACCTCGCTGACCGCCCTGCTGGTCGAGCGCTGTGGCCTGTCGGTCGG
>DALYHR010000400.1:0-1385 GCA_031970775.1 Burkholderiaceae bacterium
CAGCGGCAGGCGTTGAAGCCTTTGTCTCGAACGCCATTGGCACCGGCATCAAGCCGCAGAGCATGCTGGCCGATCAGCCCCTGCGAGAAGCCATTCATAGCCTGTGGTGGGACTGGTGCGAGGAGGCCGATGCCGCCGGACTGACCGATTTCTACGGCCTGCAGGCCTTGGCCTGTCGCGCCATGCTCGAAGGCGGGGAATGCCTGGTGCGGCTGCGCTATCGCCGCCCGGAGGATGGCCTGCCGGTGGGCCTGCAACTGCAGTTGCTCGAACCCGAACACCTGCCAGCCACGCTGAATCAGGAATTGGCTTCGGGAAATGTGATCCGTGCGGGCATCGAATTCGACAAGCTCGGACGGCGGGTGGCTTACCACCTGTATCGCTCACACCCGGGTGATGGCTCACTGGCTCCGATGTCGGGCACTGGTGGCGTGGTAGGCGGTCTCGACACAGTGCGTGTCCCGGCTAACGAAATCATCCACCTGTTTCGTCCCTTGCGACCCGGACAGATCCGGGGCGAACCGTGGCTGGCGCGCGCACTGGTCAAGCTCAACGAACTCGACCAGTACGACGACGCCGAGCTCGTGCGCAAGAAAACCGCCGCGATGTTCGCGGGCTTCATCACGCGCCTGTCCCCCGAGGACAACCTGATGGGTGAAGGCTTGCCGGATGCCAGCGGAGCGGCATTGGCCGGGCTGGAGCCGGGCACGATGCAGATCCTGGAGCCCGGCGAGGACGTGAAGTTCAGTCAGCCTGCCGACGTTGGCGCGAGCTACGCTGAATTCCTGCGCATGCAGTTCCGGGCGGTGGCAGCGGCGATGGGCATCACCTACGAGATGCTGACCGGCGATCTGACGCAAGTGAACTACTCGTCGATCCGGGCCGGGCTGCTGGAGTTTCGCCGCCGCTGTGAGGCCATCCAGCACGGCGTGATCGTCCACCAGCTGTGCCGCCCGATCTGGCGTGCCTGGATGGAGCAGGCGCTACTTGAAGGCGCGCTGGCGCTGCCGCAGTTCACCGAGAAGAAGCGCGACTACTTCGCGGCCAAATGGATTCCACAGGGTTGGCAGTGGGTCGATCCCAAGAAGGAATTCGACGCGATGCTGACCGCCATTCGCGCCGGGCTGCTGTCTCGCTCGGAAGCCATCTCGGCCTTCGGCTACGACGCCGAGGACATCGACCGCGAGATCGCCGCCGACAACCAGCGCGCCGATGCGCTCGGTCTGGTCTTTGACTCCGACCCGCGCCACGACAAAGCGCCCCAACCATCGGCATCGGGCGCTCACATAAATGCGGCCGCCACGGTGGCCGTGCCGCAAGACCAACAGGACAACTGACATGCAACTCGTTCATCTGGCGTCCCGCCTCTACGGGACGCCGCTCCT
>DALYHR010000401.1:0-1378 GCA_031970775.1 Burkholderiaceae bacterium
CTGCCCAGGTCTGGACTCAAGCCAAGGCGGTGCTGCTGACCGTGGTCTGGTCGGGCGTAGTCTCGGTGGCGGCCTACAAGATTGTTGACGTCGTCATCGGTCTGCGTGTCACCGAAGAGGAGGAGCGCGAAGGTCTGGATATCGCCTCGCACGGCGAAACGGCCTACACCCGCTGATCCTGTCGGGCAACACATGGCGCAGCGCAGCCCGCTGCGCTACCTCAAGGGCTGCTTCGGCAGCCCTTTTTTCTTGGGGGTACCGGCCCTAAATGCGCAGGGGCACCTCACGCTGGCATGATGCGGTGCCCAACCGTTTCACCCGATGCGCCTGTGGCGCCCTATCCCTATGGTTCCGAACCTGGTTACAGCCCTGAATGGGCCGATCAATGAGCTGGAAACCCGCATCCTTGAGTCGATGCCGGCGATCGAGCGCTGGTTCCGGCTCGAATGGATGGAGCACACGCCGCCGTTCTATTCGTCGGTCGATCTGCGAAATGCCGGGTTCAAGCTGGCCCCGGTGGATACCAATCTCTTTCCGGGTGGCTGGAACAATCTGACCCCCGAGATGCTGCCTCTGGCGGTGCAGGCGGCCATGGCGGCCATCGAGAAGATCTGCCCCGAGGCCAAGAACCTGCTGCTGATCCCGGAAAAGCACACCCGCAACACCTTCTATCTGACCAACGTCGCCCGGCTCAAGCAGATCTTCACGCAGGCCGGGCTGAATGTGCGGCTGGGCAGCCTGGACCCGGAGGTCAAGGAGCCGATGGCCCTCGATCTGCCCGATGGCACTCAGCTCGTGGTTGAACCGCTGGAGCGGGTCTCGCGCCGCCTCGGGCTCAAGGACTTCGACCCTTGCACGATTTTGCTGAACAACGACCTGTCGGCCGGCATACCGCGCATCCTCGAAAACCTCTACGAGCAGTACCTGCTGCCGCCGCTGCACGCCGGCTGGGCAGTGCGGCGCAAGTCGAACCATTTCCGCAGCTATGAGGAAGTGGCCAAGAAGTTCGGCAAGCTGCTGGGCATGGACCCGTGGCTGATCAATCCGATGTTTACGCAGTGCGGCGAGGTCAACTTCGGTGAAGGCGGCGGGCTGGAGTGCATCCAGACCAATGTCGACATGCTGCTGGGCAAGATTCGCCGCAAGTACAAGGAGTACGGCATCCCCGAGAAGCCCTTTGTGATCGTCAAGGCGGACAACGGCACCTACGGCATGGGCATCATGACCGTGCGCGATGCCAAGGAGCTGGAGGTGGTCAACCGTCGCACGCGCAACAAGATGAGCGTGATCAAGGATGGCCAGGAAGTCACCGAGGTGATCATCCAGGAAGGGGTGCCGACCTATGAGCGCATCAGCGACGCGGTGGCCGAGCCGGTGG
>DALYHR010000402.1:0-1251 GCA_031970775.1 Burkholderiaceae bacterium
CTGCAGGACTACGACAACGTGGTTCAAACCCAGGAGCAATCGCTGGAATCGGCCCTGCGTCAGTACGACGCCGGCCGCAAGAACTGGGTGGACGTGCTCAACACCCAGCGTGAGCTGCTCGATGCCCGGCTCTCCCGGGATCGTGCCCGACAGGCTGCCGAGGATGCGCAACTGCGCGTCGCGGTGATGTGCGGCACGCTCGACCCGCTGGCAGGACTGCAATGATGGCCATGACGACCCCAACCGAATCTCCCTATCCGACCCTCACCCCGGAGGTTCTGCTGACGCTGCTGCAGCGCCAGAAGCTGCCGGTGGTGCTGGAGTCCGTGCAATCCGCCTTTGAGCGCCTTGATCGGGAAAACGCCCTGCAGGGCGAATCCCCCGGCGTGGTGATTCAGAAGGTGCTGGCTCTGTGCGCCCGACAGCCATTGAGCGTCACGCAGACCTCCGGCCTGGAGTGGGACCGACGCGCACTGCCTTCCTTGTTGTGGGACGGCGCCCGCTGGATGATCGCCGACCAGGTCGACGGTACCCTGCGCCTATTCGACAGCCAAGGCCATGAACAACCTGGAGAAGTGCTGATTCCCGACACCGCTCGGGTGCTGCACCTGCACAAGGCGGCCGCACAGGCCTCGGGCCCGGAACACGACCTGCGCCACAGCTATGCGGCCCGGCTGGTCTGGACCGAGATGATGCGCGACAAGCGCTGGGTGGGAGAGGTCATCGCGGCGACGATCGTCGTCAATATCTTCGCGATCTTCACCTCGCTGTTCAGCATGCAGATCTACGACCGGGTCGTGCCAACCTTTGCCTACACCACGCTGTGGGCCTTGACCTCCGGGCTGCTGCTGGTCTCCGTGATCGACTGGGCGCTCAAGGAAATCCGCTCGCGTCTGATCGACCGGCTGTCCTGCGACGTCGACAAGGCGGTCTCGCAGCGCATCTATGACCACCTGCTGAGACTGCGAGCCGACCGGCGGCCGCAGAGCCTGGGCACGCTGGCCGCGCAGGTCAGCAGCCTCGACACCGTTCGCCAGTTCTTTGCCTCGGCCGTGGTCTTCACCATCGTGGATCTGCCCTTTGGCATCCTGTTCCTGGTGGTGATCGGCATGATCGCCGGGTGGCTGGCCAGCGTCTACCTGGTGGCCTCGCTTCTGTTGCTGGCTCTGGGCATGATCGCCCAGCGCAAGCTGGCCACGCTGTCGCGCACCGAACTGCGCCGCAGCCATGAGCGTCAGGGCATGCTGGTCG
>DALYHR010000403.1:0-1210 GCA_031970775.1 Burkholderiaceae bacterium
GAACACCGCTTTCCGGCCGCGCTCGACGATGTCTGGGCGGCGCTGGAGTGGCTGATCGACGGCGGCGGTGCTGATGCGCTCGGGCTTGATTCGACCCGCATCGCCGTGGGCGGTGACAGCGCCGGTGCGACGCTGTCGGCTGCGACAGCCCTGTGGGCGCGGGATCGCCACCTGCCGCTGGCCGCGCAATTGCTGATCACGCCGGGGACGACGGCGCACGCCGACACCGAATCGCATCGTCGCTATGCCAATGGCTTTCTGATCGAGCGCGAGCTGATCCTGTGGTTCTTCGATCAGTACATCGACCGCTCGCAGCGCCACGACTGGCGCTTTGCGCCGCTGGAAGCGGAGCATCTGGACGGTGTGGCCCCAGCCTGCTTCGTGCTGGCCGAATGCGACCCGCTGGTGGACGAGGGTCTGGCCTACGCCGATCGGCTGCGCATGGCCGGGGTCCACGTGGAGCTCGAGTTGTTCCGAGGCGTTACGCACGACTTCATCAAGCTCGGCCGCGCCATCCCGGAGGCTGAATCGGCACTGAAGGCTTGTGGGTGCTTTCTGCACCACCATCTTGGTTCGTGAAAGACATCACGCCAGCAGCCCCCCGGGTTTGCTGGCACGATGTCGCCCATTCGAGACATCTTCCCGCCTTTGATCGTGTTGTTTTCGGGTCAATCCAGGGCAGGGCATTCCTGCACAGTTTTTACCCTTTGAAGGCTCGCGTGGTTGCGTTCATCTGACTACAGTCCGTCTCAACGCAGTCAACCCGATCCGCCGCAAGTCGCGGCAACCGGTCGAATCAAGGAGAGTCACGATGGAAATCCAAGCCGTTAGCCCGTTCGCGATGATGATTGATCCGCAAGCCGTCCTCCAGGCCGTCGAGCGCTCCGAGCGCCTTCAGCGCCTGCAGCGCCGGGTCTGTCGCCCGCTGGACGAGCCGGTGGATGACCTCAATGAGGTCCGATTCGCAGGCAGCGATGCTCGTGCGTCCGGTCTGATGCCCCTGGGGGGCTATCGCCTGGACTGAACCCAACTCCTCTCCGGGAGACTTTGGCCTCGTGAGGCAGTGCACGGGGGAGGGTCACCGGTTTCCACGGCCTGCCTGGCAACATGCAGGCCGTTTTTTTTGACCTTTGGGGATGTGACCATGACGATTCGAACGATCCTGAAAATGGGCGATCCGCGTCTGATGCGCCCGGCCCGCCCGGTCGAG
>DALYHR010000404.1:0-1182 GCA_031970775.1 Burkholderiaceae bacterium
CCCCCTGATGCACCAGCTCTTCCAGCCGGAAGCCGTCGATGATCTCCCCGGCCACCACCGGCGCGCATTGCTCATCCGCGTTGATCGGACCCAGGGGCGTCGGCATGATCAGAACCCGTGCTGCAGTCGCTCGCCCAGGATGCGGGGCAGCCCCGCCTGAGCGATCTTGCCCGCCGTGGTTTCGTGGTCGTAGGGCACACGGTGATAGGTCAGGGTGAGCCGGTCGGTATCAAACAGCGCCCAGCAGGCGGCCGGATTGCCATCGCGCGGCTGCCCCACTGACCCCGGCACGATCAGCCACTGCCGATGAGAGGGCACCGGCACAGCCACACCAGGAGTCGGCGTGAAGTCGGCGATTTTTCCGGTCGTGGACAGGTGATAGAGCTTGGGGCTGTGCACATGCCCCACGAAGCTGTGGCGTGCCGAGGTGGCATGCATGCTGCGCACCGCATCCGAGCGGGTCTGGATGTACTCCCAGCCGGCCGGTGCAAAGCCATTGGCGTGCGCGAACAGACACCCACCCTCTTCGCGGGCGTAGGGCAGATCGCCCAGGAATTCGAGCTGATCGGCGGTCAGTTGTGAGCGGGTCCAGTTGATCACCAGTCGCGCCTCCTCGACCAGGTGGGGACTCGGTCCTCGCACCACCGATTCATCGTGGTTGCCACGGACAGCGATCGCCCCTTGGGCAACCAGATCCTGCACCCGGGACACCACCCAGGCCGGGTCGGCCCCATAGCCCACGAAGTCTCCCAGCAAGGCGATGCGGTCGGCACCATGCAGCTGGGATTGCTCCAGGCAGGCCTCGAATGCCTCCCGGTTGGCGTGGATGTCAGTAAACAGAGCCAGTTTCAAGGCGCGGCTTTCTCTGGAGAGGGGGATGCAAGGCAGCGGAGCGGATGGGCTGTCAGCCGATGCGCCCGACCAGCAGATATTCCATCAGCGCCTTCTGAACGTGCATGCGGTTCTCCGCCTCATCCCAGACCACGCTTTGCGGGCCATCAATCACCTCGGCAGCCACCTCCTCGCCCCGATGGGCCGGCAGGCAGTGCATGAACAAGGCTTCAGGACGAGCGGCAGCCATCATTTCGGCATCAACGCACCAGTCGGCAAAGGCCTTCTTGCGCGCTTCGTTCTCGGCCTCGTAGCCCATGCTGGTCCAGACATCGGTGGTGACCAGATCGG
>DALYHR010000405.1:0-1111 GCA_031970775.1 Burkholderiaceae bacterium
GCGTGCGGGTGGCCTACACCGCCGGTGAGGCGATCGGCCCGGATCTGTTCACCTTCTACCGCTCGATCGGCATCAACCTCAAGCAGCTCTACGGTTCGACCGAAACCGCGGTGTTCGTCTGTCTGCAGCCCGACCACGAGGTCAAGGCCGACTCGGTGGGTGTGCCGATCTCCGGGGTCGAGATCCGCATCAGCGACAGCGGCGAAGTGCTGGTCAAGTCGCCGGGCCTGCTCAAGGAGTACTACCGCAACCCGGCCGCCACCGCCGAAGTGCTGACCGCCGACGGCTGGTATCACACCAGCGACGCCGGCTTCATCGACGCCCACGGCCACCTGCGCATCATCGACCGGGTCAAGGACGTCGGCCGGCTGGTGGGCGGCCCCAACGACGGCGCGATGTTTGCGCCCAAGTATGTCGAGAACAAGCTCAAGTTCTTCCCGTTCATCAAGGAAGCCGTGGCCTTCGGCCATCAGCGCGACCGGGTCTGCGCCTTTATCAATATCGACATGGAAGCGGTGGGCAACTGGGCCGAAAAGCGCAACCTGCCCTACGCCGGCTACACCGATCTGGCCGGCAAGGCCGAGGTGCTGGTGATGATTCGCGACTGCATCGAGCAGGTCAACGCCGACCTGGCCGCCGACGAAAAGCTGGCCGGCTGCCAGATTCACCGCTTCCTGGTGCTGCACAAGGAACTCGACGCCGACGACGGCGAAATGACCCGCACCCGCAAGGTCAAGCGCGGCTTCATCAACGACAAGTACCAGGTGCTGGTCGACGCGATGTACGAGGGCCGCGCCGAGCAGTTCATCGAGACCGCGGTGAAGTTCGAGGACGGCCGCAGCGGCAGCGTCTCGGCCACCCTGAAGATCATCGACGTGAAGACGTTCCCGGCCCAGACGAGGAAGGTGGCCTGACATGGCGGCACGAAAGACCGGCGACGTCGTCCTCGACGTCCAGAACATCAGCCTGCGGTTCGGGGGCGTCAAGGCGCTGACCGACATCAGCTTCAACGTGCGCGAGCACGAGATCCGCTCGATCATCGGCCCCAACGGCGCCGGCAAGAGCTCGATGCTCAACTGCATCAACGGCGTCTACACGCCGCAGGAAGGCC
>DALYHR010000406.1:0-1082 GCA_031970775.1 Burkholderiaceae bacterium
GTGCATCGGGCTCGAAGCGGTCGAGGATCTGATCGCTGACCTGGAGCAGGCGTTGAATCGACTCCGCTCACTCTGACGAAAACCCCGGCAGACCCGGGGTGAGTGAGGGCTATGATTCGCGCCTTTTTTCTGGGGGGATTCTGTGGCGAGACTTCGACAATCACTGACCAGTGCTGGTCGGCTGCCAGCTTGGGGCGCAGCCCTGTGGATTTTGCTGCTGCTGTCCGCATGCAGCACGGTCCCCACACCGGCAGAGCGACCCGCACGCACGCAGGATCTCCCGGTTGTCGTGCTCGAAGATCGAACCCCGGTCGGAACGGCTTTGACTCAGGTGGAGATCGAGCGTGAGGGGGGCGGGCGCAGGATTGTGATGACCGCCTCGATGGGTATGGCGGCGGGTGCGGGTTTCGGCTATGGAGCCTGTTCCGGTGATCCCCGCGCCGACAAGACCAAATGTGCGCCTTTTGCGCTGGCTTTAGGTGTTGTCAGTTCATTGGTGGCAGGGGTCGTCGGCGGCTTTTTATGGGTGATATCAGGTCCGCCTGAGTCCGCACGAACTTCGCTGCGGCAGCGTACCGAGGAAGTGCGTGTCCTCAAGGACTGGAATGCTGAACTTCGCCGTCAGTTGGTTCTGAAGGCGCCCCGCTATGGTTTGCGTTTGATCGAGCGATCCCAGCTCGGCACGGTGTCTCTGGCAAGTTCAACGTTGCAGATCGAAGCCCGTGTGCCGGGGCTCGCCTGGGGCCTGGGCAATCTCCAGGTCAGTGCCACAGCGCAGGGCGATTATGTGATCCGACCCTTTGACGCGAATGCAGCGCGCCAGACCGGCCCGGTGAGACGCATTGAGGCCGAAATGGGTGTGGTGGACCTTGCGAAGTGGCTTGATCGTTCCAATGGCTTCATGGAAAACCGACTCTCCGAGGCTATTCAAAGGACCGCGGACGATATCCTGAGCAGAGTCGCCTTGCAAACAACCAATCTGACTGCGGTCGCAGCAAACGGTCGCAACTGACAGGCATCCCGGGGCGCTTACCAGTGCGGCGGAATTTCGTCGCGCAGGTTGCGGGTGCCGGCCCCGGGGC
>DALYHR010000407.1:0-1063 GCA_031970775.1 Burkholderiaceae bacterium
TATCAGGCCAAGCAGGCCGGGCGCAACCGCTTCCACATCTTCGATGCGGCGCAGGCGCGTGCGCTGCGCAGCCATCAGGACAGCATTGAGCGCATCCGCCAGGGGCTTGAGCGCAACGAATTCGTCCTGCACTACCAGCCCAAGGTGCAGATGCGCAGCGGGCGCGTGCTGGGGGTGGAAGCCCTGATCCGCTGGCAACATCCGGTGCAGGGCCTGCTGTTGCCGGCGCGGTTTCTGCCTGACATCGAACATGACCCGATCGGGGTGCGGCTGGGCGAATGGGTACTCGATACCGCACTGCGCCAGCTGACCGGCTGGCTTGCCGACGGGCTGGACCTGACGCTGAGCGTCAACATCGCCGCCCACCATCTGCAGCAGCCCGACTTCGTCGAGCGGCTGCGTCAGATCATGGCAGCGCATCCGACTGTGCCGCCCGAGCGGCTGGAACTGGAGGTGCTGGAGACCACTGCGCTGGACGACATCGACCACGCCAGCGCCATGATCGCCGAGTGCGCCCGCATGGGCGTGGCCTTTGCGCTGGACGACTTCGGCACCGGCTACTCCTCGCTGACCTACCTCAAACGCCTGCCGGCCCGAACCCTGAAAATCGATCAGAGCTTTGTGCGCGACATGCTGGCCGACCCCGACGATCTAGCCATCCTTGAAGGCGTACTCGGCATGGCGCGGGCCTTCCGGCGCAACGTCATCGCCGAGGGGGTCGAGAGCGAGGCCCACGGATTGCGTCTGCTCGATCTGGGCTGCGAACAGGCTCAGGGCTACGGCATCGCCCGGCCGATGCCGGCGCAGGCCGTGCCCGGCTGGATCACCGGCTGGTCCGCTCCGGCAAGCTGGACCGGCACATAGGGGTTTGTGAAACGACGATCTGCTCGCCGAGAATCCTGCCCCGTGAACACGATCGACATCTTTCCCTGGGATAACCACTTCAACACCGGCCTGGATGAGGTCGACCAGCAGCACCGCACGCTGGTCGACCTGCTCAATCAGCTGGCCGGACAGGTGGCCGATGGCGCTCAGGCCGCCACGCTGCAGAACATCTTCGACG